>NZ_QHHV01000335.1:0-10212 GCF_003947245.1 Actinoplanes sp. ATCC 53533
GGATGACGACCATGCAGGGTGCGCTGATCGCCGCCACGGTGGCCAACGGCGGCAAGCAGATGCGGCCGTACCTGGTCCAGCAGCTGCTCAGCCCCGACCGGCGGCCGATCTACAACGCCAACCCGCAGACACTGCGGACGCCGGTGAACAGCCAGGTCGCCGGCGATCTGCGCGAGATGATGATCAGCGTCGTCGAGAACGGCACCGGCAAGAAGGCCAAGATCAGCGGCTTCGAGGTCGGCGGCAAGACCGGCACGGCCCAGAACGCCGAGGGCGCCGACAACCACGGATGGTTCGTCGGCTTCGCTTACAACGACAAGGGTGAGGCGGTTTCGGCAGTCTGCGTCATGCTGGAGAACGTGCCCGACGGAGGCGCGAGTGCTGAGGCTGCCCGGATCTCCGGGCTCATCATGAAGGCCGCCGCGGGCCAGGGAGGGGACTGACATGATCAGCCCTGGAGTCACCCTTGGCGGCCGGTACCGCTTGGACGAGCGGATCGCCGGCGGCGGCATGGGCGACGTGTGGCGCGGCACCGACGAGGTGCTGGGCCGGACGGTCGCCGTGAAGATTCTGCTTCCGGCCCTGCTGGACGAGCCCGGCTTCGCCGAGCGGTTCCGCGGCGAGGCCCGGACCATGGCCACGATCAACCACCCCGGTGTGGTCGACGTCTACGACTACGGCAGCGACCAGCAGCTCGCGTTCCTGGTGATGGAATACGTCGAGGGCGATGCCCTGTCGCGCACCCTGAGCCGGGTCGGCCGGCTGACCCCGGCGCGCACCATGGCCCTGGTCGCGCAGGCCGCCGACGCGCTGCAGGCCGCGCACGCGAACGGCATCGTGCACCGCGACGTCAAACCCGGCAACCTACTGGTGCGCCCGAACGGCACGCTGGTGCTCACCGACTTCGGCATCGCCCGTTCGGCCCTCGTCGGGCAGCTCACCGTGGCCGGCTCGGTGCTCGGCACGGCCTCCTACATCTCTCCGGAGCAGGCCTCGGGCGCCGTCGCCACGGCCGCCTCCGACGTGTACGCCCTCGGCGTGGTCGCCTACCAGTGCCTCTCCGGGCACCGGCCGTTCGACGGCGCCACCCCCATCGAGATCGCCATGAAGCACGTCCGGGACACCCCGCGACCGCTGCCGGCCGACATCCCGCCGGCGGTGCGTGCCATCGTCGACCGGGCCCTGGCGAAGGACCCGGGCGCACGCTGGCCCACCGCGTCGGCGATGGCCGCGGTGGCCCGCCAGGCCGCCTCGTCGCTTACCACCCAGGTGCACCAGCCTGCCGTGAACGGCTCGGCGCAGGTCGGCCACCCGCAGTCGGGTGGCCCGGCGATGAACAGGCCACAGTCCGGCGGCCCGGCGGCGAACAGGCCGTACTCCGGCGCCCCCGCCTCCGGCCCGCCCGGGCAGCCGGTCGCCGGGCAGGGCCGCCCGCCGTATCCGCCGATTCCCCGGCCGGTGAGCGGTTCGCAGGCGCGCGGCGCGGCCTCCGTACCGTCCGGGCAGCCGCCCTACCGGCATCCGTCGGCACCACCGTTGCAGCAGCCGATGCAGGGCGGCAAGCAGCCCGAGGGCTCCGGCGGCCGGCAGGTGCTCATCGTCCTGGCGGTGGTGCTGGCCCTGCTGGTGCTGCTCTGTGCCGGTGTCATCTCGTTCCTGCTCCAGCAGGGAAACGTAGCGCTGGGTGACGGCGGTCCGCCTGCCACGGCTGTGCGGGCGGGCGCGGCTGAGCCACGGGCGCCGGTGGCGTCGTACCGTCTTACGAAGCAGGTTGCTGCTCCGCACAGCCTGAACCACGCGACCGAAGGACGACAGACGCTATGACGGCGCAGGCCCGCCTGCTCGGTGGCAGGTACCAGGTCGGCGAGTTGCTCGGCTACGGCGGCATGGCTGAGGTGCACAAGGGCCGCGACCTCCGCCTCGGCCGGGACGTCGCGATCAAGATGCTGCGCACCGACCTGGCCCGCGACGCGACCTTCCAGGAGCGGTTCCGCCGGGAGGCGCAGAATTCCGCCGCCCTGAACCACCCGGCGATCGTCGCCGTCTACGACACCGGCGAGGAAGTGTCGTCGGCCGGCGAGAAGCACCCGTTCATCGTCATGGAGTTCGTCAACGGCCGGACCCTCAAGGAGGTCCTCGCCGCCGAGCAGCGCCTGCAGACCCGCAAGGCACTGGAGATCATCGCCGACATCGACGCCGCGCTGGAGTTCAGCCACCGGCACGGGATCATCCACCGCGACATCAAGCCCGGCAACGTGATGATCACGCAGAACGGCCAGGTCAAGGTCATGGACTTCGGCATCGCCCGGGCCCTGGCCAGCGGTGCCACCACGATGACCCAGACCAGCGCGGTCATCGGTACGGCGCAGTACCTGTCGCCCGAGCAGGCCCGCGGCGAGTCCGTCGACGCCCGCTCCGACGTGTACGCCGCCGGCTGTGTGCTCTTCGAGCTCCTGGTCGGACACCCGCCGTTCGTCGGTGACAGCCCGGTCAGCGTCGCGTACCAGCACGTCCGCGAGGACCCGAAGGCGCCGAGCGACATCAACCGCGAGGTCCCGCCGGACGTCGACGCGATCGTGCTCAAGGCGCTGGCCAAGAATCCGCTGAACCGCTACCAGAGCGCGCAGGAGATGCGCGCCGACGCGCTGCGCGCGGTCGCCGGGCGCCCGGTGCTGGCCACTCCGGTGATGTCCGAGGCCGAGACGATGGCGATGGCCGGCCCGCCGATGCGCGACCAGACGGCGATGACCCGGGCGATCCCGGCCGGGGTCGGCGGCCCGCGCGGCCCACAGCAGCCGGAACGCAAGACGTCATCCTGGGTGATGGCGGTGCTGGCAGCCCTCGGCGTGCTCGCCGTCGTGGCACTGGGCATCGGTCTGGCGCTCTCCCAGAACAACGGAAAAGAGCAGCAGCAGCCGGATCCGGTGGCGACGGCCCCGGTGCCGAAGGTGACAGGGCTGTCGGAGAAGGAAGCCACGTCCCGGCTCAAGGCGGCGGGCTTCCAGACCGTCATCATCGGCGATCCCATCCAGACGGATGACTGCGACAACAAGGTCGAGAAGCAGACCCCGGATCCGGCGCAGACGGTCGAGGTCACGACGTCCGTGACCCTCCAGATGTGCAGCAGCCCGTCGTCGACGACGGTGCCCAGCGACCTCAAGGGCAGCACCCGCGAGGCCGCCGAGAACGCACTGGTCAGGGCCCAGCTCGATCCGGAGTTCGAATCGGTCGACAGCGATGTGGAAGCCGGCCGCGTGGTCTCGGTCGAGAAGGCGGGCGAGCAGGTCAAGCCCGGCACGAACATCACCGTCAAGATCTCCAGGGGCAATCTGATCGAGGTGCCGTCGGTGGTCGGTAAGACCGAAGCCGTCGCGCGGGCGCTGCTGGAGGCAAAGGGATTCACCAACATCGACGTTGATTTCTCAGACGCGCAGGGTGAGCCGGGGACGGTGGTCGAGCAGACTCCGGGCGCCAAGCAGAAGAAGTCCAAGGACACCCAGATCACCCTGATCGTCATCGCCGAGCAGGAGCCGGACCCCAACGGCTCCGGCTCGCCGGATCCGAACGACACCGACCCGCCGGGCGGCGACGGCGGCGGTACGGGCGTCGAGGGTCTGCTCAACTGATCCACAGGCACGAGAAAGCCCGGACGCGTGTCGCGTCCGGGCTTTCTTCTTGGTTTGGGCCGGTTGGGCTGCGGTTCTCGCCTTGGGCCGGTCGGGCAGCGGTTCTCGGCTTGGGCCGGTTGGGCTGTGGCTCTCGGCTTGGGCCGATCGGGCTGTGGCTCTCGGCTTGGGCGGTTAGGCCGTGGCGAAGGCCGAGCGTCGGCGGGTCTCCACCTCGGCGGCTAGTTCCGGGGCGCGGTCCAGCGCCTCCGGCAGGCCGCACGCCGCCAGCCAGTTCGCCAGCATCGTGTGGCCGCCCTCGGTCAGCACCGACTCCGGGTGGAACTGCACGCCCTCGATCGGCAGGGTGCGGTGCCGCATCGCCATGACTACGCCGGACTCCGTCCAGCCGGTGACCTCGATCTCCTCCGGCAGGGTCTCCGGCAGGACGGCCAGCGAGTGGTAGCGGGTCGCGGTGAACGGGTCGGGCAGACCGGCCAGGACGCCGGTGCCCTTGTGCTGCACCGTGGAGGTCTTGCCGTGCAGCAGCTCGGGGGCGCGGGTGACGGTGCCACCGAACGCCGCGCCGATCGCCTGGTGGCCGAGGCAGACGCCGAACATCGGCAGCTTGCCCGCGTACGCCTTGATGACGTCCATCATGATGCCCGCGCGTTCCGGAGTGCCCGGTCCGGGCGAGAGCAGCACCCCGGCCGCGCCGAAGCCGGCGACCTCGGCCACCGTGATCTCGTCGTTGCGCCGGACCTCGCACTCGGCACCCAGCTGGCCCAGATACTGCACCAGGTTGAAGACGAACGAGTCGTAGTTGTCGATCACAAGGATGCGCACGGGATCACCTAGCTGGCCGTCGGTGCGGGCTCGTTCGAATGCTCGTTGTACGGAATCTCGTCGGGTCCCAGCAGCGAGTCGTCGCCGGGCACCGCGTTCGGGTCCTGCTGGGCCGGGCCGCCCTGCTCGGTGCCCGTGCCCACCTGCACGTCGTCGAAGGGCAGCAACGGCGTGGCCCACGGGAAGACGACGTACCAGAGCAGCGCACCGACCATCGTGACCAGCGCGAGTGAACCGGTCAGCTTGCCCCACAGGCCGAAGGGCAGCTTGCGCCAGATCCAGGCATACATCGCGGGCCCTCCCTACGCCTTCGTCTTGCCGATGTCGGCGGGCCGGCCGGCCTGCGGCAGGGCAGCGTCCCGCTTGACCGTGCTGACGAGCTCGGCGTGCACGATGAGCCGCTCGTAGTTGTTGAACTTCGGGTTGCACGTGGTCAGCGTGAGCATCGCCTCGGTCGGCTTGGCCTTCGGCTTACCGGGCACCGGCGCCACCACCTCGACGGCGCTGGGCTTCACGACCTGGCTGTTGCTGACCTTGTAGACATACCAGTTGGTGCGGGTCTCGACGCCGATCACATCGCCCGGCTTGAGCTCGTCC
Source organism: Actinoplanes sp. ATCC 53533 (assembly GCF_003947245.1). Taxonomy (NCBI): domain Bacteria; kingdom Bacillati; phylum Actinomycetota; class Actinomycetes; order Micromonosporales; family Micromonosporaceae; genus Actinoplanes; species Actinoplanes sp. ATCC 53533. The sequence continues at coordinate 5,049 of NZ_QHHV01000335.1, forward strand.
AGCCGCCAGAAGATCTTGCGGATCCGGTGACCGGCGACCGAGAAGTTGCCGACCTCGCCGGGATCCGCGGTGTCCGGATAGTGGCCGGGCGCGTACCGGATGTCCTGCGGCCGCACGCCGTTGACGACGACCCATTCCATGCCGAGCTTCGGGATGTAGAGCCGGCCGACCAGGTTCTTGCCGGGCGCGGCGGGCGCGGCCTTGGTGGGCGTGCTCGGGGCGACGGTGGGGTCGTTCCACTGATCGTCGAGCTCGGTGGCGAGCGTGTCCTGCTCGTTGTCGACCTTGGCCGAGTTGCCGAACACCTCGTACCCGGCGAAGAGCAGCACGATCAGCCCAAAGGTGATCATCAGCTCGCCGGAGACCCGGATCCCGGACCGGATGCGGGAACCCAGCGTCGGGCGGGTCAACTCGGAGTACACGCTCTTGTAACCCTCGTCGGTCTGCTCGGGCCGCAACTTGACGACCTTCTCACCTCGCCGCGGCTTCGCCTCGTCCGCCGCGCCGTCACCGCCGCCGGCATCAGGATCCGCGGCCACAGCGGCCGCCGCGGCCGCGACGGAAGCAGCGCCGACATTGCCGGATCCGCTGGGCAGAGGGGTACGCACAGAGTTGCTCACGTCCGAGGCTGACGAGGAACCGACCTTGGGCCGGATGGAGGGAAGCAATCCGGTCGGCGCGTCAGCGGTACGAATGATCGCGGTAGCGGACGGATCCTCGGCCTGGCGCGCCGACGATCCGTGACCGTGCCGCCCCTCGGCGTCACCGGGCCGATAGCCGGAACCGTCGTCCCGGCCGCCAGCGCTGATCGGCTTCCACTGACCGCCGGCCGAGGTGTCCGCGGCCGATCGCCGATCGCCACGCGACCTGAAGGCGTCCGCTACCGACTGGGACCCGCCGGAGGGCGCACCCGCCGCCTGCCGATCTCCCGCTGCGGATCCGGGCGCTTGCTGATCGGCATTGCGGGTCGATCGGCTGCCTTCGGCGCCTGCGTAGGCGCCGAGGGATCCGGGCGCTTGCTGATCCGCACCGCGGGCCGATCGGCCGCCTGCATAGGCGCCGGGGGATCCGGCTGCTTGTTGATCGGCATTGTGGGTCGATCGGCTGCCTTCGGCGCTGGCGTAGGAGCCACTCGCCGACGCAGCGCCGGCGGATCGGCGGCCGAGGCCGTTGGCGGCCTCAGCGTGGCCGGCGTCCTGGCGGTGGCCGGCCGACGTGTCCGGCGCCGCCCTGCGCTGCGGCATCTGTAGCTGCCTGTCGGCGGGACCGAACGACCCCGCGGGTGGCCGGGCCGGGGCGTCTTGTGGCGATCCTCGCCCGTCGGCGGGCTGCCCGCGGTAGCTGGTGATGGGCGCCGGATAGACGTCGTTGTCCTGGCCGATCGCCGGGCGGGTGTCGGGGGTGCGCTGACCACGGAGGCCGTCGGCGGCCGGGTAGCGGTCGTCGGGCCGCTGCGCAGCACTCGCGGCCGGCGATTCGCTGGCTGGCCGGAAGCCGTCGGCTCCGGGAGCGTCAGCCGAGGACCACCCGAAACGGACCTCGCTGCTGGCTGGTCGTGCGTGGTCGCCCCCAGCGGGAGCGCCACCGCCTGACCGTGCGTGGTCGCCAGCCGTCAGACCGTAGCTGTCAGGGCGTGCGGAATCGCTTCTGCCCGGTCCGCCGCCGCCCATCGGCCCGAGCGATGCCGGTCCGCCGCCACTCATCGGTGGGAGTAGCGCCGGTCCGCCGCCACTCATCGGTGGGAGTAGCGCCGGTCCGCCGCCACTCATCGGTGGGAGTAGCGCCGGTCCGCCGCCACTCATCGGTGGGAGTAGCGCCGGTCCGCCGCCACTCATCGGTGGGAGTAGCGCCGGTCCGCCGCCACTCATCGGTGGGAGTAGCGCCGGTGCGGCGCTGTCAGGCGGTGCGAGCGATGCTGGTGCGGCGCTGACAGGCGGTGCGAGCGGCGTCGGTGCGGCGCTGACCGGGCGTGTGTAGCCGGTCGAGGAGGCGGGAGCCCCAGCCTGGTCGTAGCGGCCCGGCGTGGGTGTCTCACTCAGGCGCCCGAAGGGACTTCTGGCCTCGCCAACCGCAGGACCCTCCCCGGAAGGACGGGCGAAGCCGTTCGGAGCGCTCTGCGCGGCCTGAACCGGGTCTACCGACCGGCCGGACCTGCTTACCGGCGCCGCCGCGGCGCCCGTGTCGACCGATTGCGCGGAGGCGGCCTGCCGGGCGGCCCGAGCCTCCTCGGCCGCCGCCGCGAAGAAGTCGAAGTCATTCGGCAGCGCGGCGGGAACAGGCCTGGGCACGACGGACGCGGACACGGGCGTGACAGCCACCGGCGCGGGCGCGACGGGCGGTGGGGGCGGAGGCGGAGGCGGAGGCGCGCTGGCTGCCGCTGGCGCGTTCGACCGCGTCGCTGGAGGGTCGTCGGTCTTGGCGGCAGCCCGAGCGGCCGCAGCGGCGCGGGCGACCACCGGATCAACGGCACCCGAGGGGGTGTCAGTCCGAATAATGGCGGTATCGGCAGCCGAAACCGCCCCACCGCCCCCCGCCGCCCCAACTGACGGAGCAGGAGACGACGCCACCCGCATCGGCGGGGCAGGCGACGAAGGAGCCTGGGCAAGGAGCGGCCCGGGAGACGCCGGAGCCCTCAATGAAGGCGCGGGAGACGCCGGAGCCGGAGCCGCGGGCGGCGCAGGAGACGGCGGGGTCTGGCCAAGAGCGCCCGGCGAATGCGGCGACCGACCCAGGTTCGGTGACGTCACGTCCGGAGCCGGAGAGGCGAAAGCAGGAGAGGCCACAGCAGCCTGCGGAACAGCGACAGCCGGCGAGATCGGACGTGCCTGGGCCGCCGGCCAAGGTGCCGTCCCGCCGAGGCTGGCAGGTGGGTCCAGCGGCCCGCCCGGCACCCCGTCAGGGGACGCGTCCGTGATCCGGGGGATGAAGGCCGTCTGGGCGTCGCTGTCGGGTGCGCGGTGCCGACCGGAGTTCGCCGCGCCCTCCTGGGCGTCCGACGTTTCCATCAGTCCGTGGCCTCGGCGGATCGGAGGTCACTCGACCCGTCGTACGCCCGCACAGTCACGTTCCTCTCGACGGTTTCCTGATAGCCGAGGCCGAAATCGGCCACCGCCGCACGGAATTGTTGGACTCCCTCTGCGGACTCCAACGCGCGATGCATCGCAGTGGGTTCGCCGATCGCCGTGATCTTGAATGGCGGGGAGAAGACTTGGCCGTGGAGCAGCAGCGTGTTGCCGACACAGCGTACCGCGCTCGTGGAGATCACGCGGACATCCATGATCGCCATTGCCTCGGCGCCGCCCGCCCATAACGCGTTCACCACCGCCTGGACGTCGCCCTGGTGTACGACCAGGTCGTCGTTCTCGGGCGCGTCCGTGCCGGCGCCGGTGGTCCGCTGCGGTGAGTCGTTGAGGTTGACCGTGATGCCGGGACCGTGCAGGGCTGTGAAGCCCGCGCCCCCGCGTAGCGCGTCCGCGCGCTCGCGCGCCTGCTTGACCGGCTCGTCGACGTTCGCCAGTTTCGCCGCGTCCTCGTCGACAGCCTTGCGCAGGCCGGCGGCCCGTTCCTCGCGATGTTCGAGCCGGGTCCGCTTGTCCGCGATGAGCTGAGTGAGCTGCGGCCGGCGGTCGTCACGCAGGGCCGTACCGTCGGCTGTCGTCGCCGAAGTGGTGAACAAGAGGCCGGCTGCGAGCCCGATCAGCGGGACCGCGACCGACCACCCGCGCTGCCGTTGATTCTTGCGACGGGGACGTAGTCCACCCAGGGCTCGTCGCAGGACAAGTCGCCACGAGGGCGCCCCCGTGGTGTACTCCACGTCGGTTGTCCTCCCTGGCTCGGCCGAAAAACCCACCGGCGGGTGCCTGTGCGCGCGCCGCCTTGACTACGCTAGCTATCGAACAGTATTCGCCACGGGCAGCTTTCGGGGTCCCCGGAGCCGCTCAGGGGTGGGTTGTTCACCACTTGTTGCCCTCAGGAGAGCGCCGTGCCGAAGTCACAGGTTCGCAAGAAGAAGGTCTACACCCCGCCGACGGACATTCGTCCGTCCGCGACGGCGACGTCGAAGAAGCCGAGTCCGGTGTGGCTGCCCATCACGGCGGTCGCACTGATCGTCTTCGGCATCTCCTGGCTGGTGGTGTATTACCTCTCGGAGCAGCAATACCCGGTCGAGGCGTGGCGGTATTGGAACCTCCTCGTCGGTTTCGGCTGCATGGTCGCCTCGCTGGGCATCCTGTCCCGCTGGCGATAGCCTCCGAGCCCGCCGCGCGGCCCTCGGCCACGCGGTAGCGTGATCTTCGTCTGATTTGTCCGACAGCGCACCCGGCGCTCGAGCCGCGGGGTGCGCTTTCGACTGCGAACTGTCAGATGAACTGAAAGACCCGTCCGGACTGCCGCTCGCAATCTGATTACTCGTGGGTAACATAGGCCGGCGAGCCAGCCGACCGAGGAGGCACAACCACATGGGCACAGTGCAGATCGTCGCCACCGTCCTGGCGGGTGCCGTCACCCTCGTCGCCGTCGCGCTCGCCGTACGCGCGGTCATGCGGATCACCGCGGTGATCCGGCAGGGTAAGCCGGACCCGGAGCGCTTCGCCGGCAAGGGCGCCCGGACCCGCACCATGCTGGTCGAGACCCTGGGTCACACCCGGATGCTCAAGTGGAGCGTGATCGGCGCCGCGCACTGGTTCGTCATGGTCTCGTTCATGATCTTGTTCCTGCTGGTGGTCGAGGCCTACTTCGAGGTGGTCGACCCCGAGGGCGGCCTGCCGATCATCGGCCACTGGACGGTGTACGGCCTGGTCACCGAGATCATCGGCGTCCTCGGCCTGGCCGGCATCCTGGTGCTGGTCGCGATCCGGCAGCGGGACAAGCGGAAGAAGCTCTCCCGCTTCACCGGTTCGACGATGTGGCAGGCCTACTTCGTCGAGGCGATCATCATCGGGGTCCTGATCTGTGGGTTCCTGATCCGTGGCTTCAAGGTCGCCAACGACACCTTCGAATACGACGCCTGGGCCACCCCGGTCAGCCACGCCGTCGGCGCGATCCTGCCGGCCGCGGCGGACGGCCCCACCTGGGTCGCCCTGGTGAAGATCTTCATCTCGATGGGCTGGCTGATCACGATCGCCCTGAACGTGACGATGGGTGTCGCGTGGCACCGCTTCCTCGC
>NZ_QHHV01000336.1:0-3061 GCF_003947245.1 Actinoplanes sp. ATCC 53533
ACTTCAGCCGCTTGCGGGTGAAGAACGTCGGCGACCACTGCTCCTCGCAGCTCTCGTCGTCGGTGCAGATCTGGTCAAAGGGCACGTCGGGCCAGCGGGTGGCGGTGCCCTCCTTCAGATCCCCGGGCTCACAGTCGGCGTCGTCGCCCTTGCACCGCTCGGCGACCGAGAACACCACTCGCGCCGGCGCGGTCGTCTCGCGCTCGTCGCCGAGGCGCTCGCCGTACTCGATGCGCTTGAGGTAGCCGCCGCGGTCGTACTGCACAGACTTGTCGTCGCGGTTCGCGCCGTACCGGTTGGTCTCGACGCCCCAGTAGTAGGTCATCGTGTTGCCGTGCGCGTCGACGACATAGTCGAGATTCCAGCGCCAGGTCTGCAGGCAGCGCGAGTCGGCGAACTTGTCGTCGTGGCACGGCTCGTCGGCGTCGTCACCGTAGACCGGGACCTGCCAGGCCGAGTCGGTGCTGTCGGTGTCGTCGGCCGTCCGCTTGCCCTTGCCGAAGTAGTACTTGGTGCCGTCGGTCGTGGTGACGACCCAGTACTCCTTGTTGTGACCGTCGTGGAAGCCGCCGGTCTCCTTGGTGATCTTCGTGCCGTCGTCCGACTTGAGCCGCCACTCGTCGCCCGACTTCTTCACCAGTTCGCCGTTGCGGCCGGCGAACGACATCGTCGCGTTGTCGGAGTGCCAGCAGAGGTCGAACTTCTCCTCGCCGCGCTCGTCGTGGCCGTCGTCGGTGCACGAGCGGTAGGAGCGCTCGATGAAACCGACCGCGAGGTCGAAGCCCTCGCCGACCACGGACGGCTGGTTGTTGGTGGAACCCACCCGGCCGTCCACACTCGCCGACGAGTAGCCGAAGCTCAGCTGCGGCGAAGGCCCGGCGAGCGCCGGCGGCACGCGCAGGGGGTACTGCCAGTTGAAACCGCCGGTGTTGCCGCTGTTCTGCCAGCTACCCGACGGGGCCAGCGAGGTCGCGGCGAAACTGCCGGTGCTGCCGCTCGCGCCACTGGAAACGGCCAGCAGACCGACGCCTGCGGCCGAGGCAGTGGCCGCGGAAGCGCGCAGCTTGCTGCCGGCCGGCGCCGATGGCGCGGCAGGCGCCGGGACGTCGGCGACGATGCGCTCGGCCTCGAGGTCGTTGCGGGTGTCGAGCGGTGTCTTGGTGCGGCATTGCGGCTTGTCCGGCGTGGTGACCGCACACGCGGGCACGCTGGCCAGGCGCAACCGGCTGGCCCAGTCCCCGCCGTACGCCTGCGCGAACGCGGAGTAGTCCAGGCCGAGGTTGACCTCGGCGCCGACGGCCTTGCCGTCCGTGCGGGAGACGGACAGCAGCAAACCGTCGATCCCGGCCCGATCCGCGACCGCCCGGTCCAGCACCTCCACCCGTACGGCGCTGGGCGCCGGCGTGCTGGCCTGATCCGGGGCGCCCACGGTGACCGGCAGCCCACCGGGGGCCGCGTGGGCGGCTCCTCGGGGCACTGCCACGGTCGCCACGGCCGGGGTCGGCCAGGCTATCTTCGCGGCCGCGCCGTCGTCCCCGGCGGTGAGCGGCGACTGCATGCCCTCCGTGCCGACGTCGATCGAGACCGACTGCTGCGTCTTGGGCCGGCGGGCTTCCCGGGCCACTTCGTCGACGGTGTCGTCCGCCCGGGCCGGGACCGCCGCGAGCGTCGCGAGCAGGAGTCCCGCCAGGCCGGCAGCCAATGAGGCGCGCCGCATGGATGTTTCCTTCCGGTGCTGAAGCTTGGGCATGGCGGGTCAGGCGGCCGGCGGGCGGCTGGTGAACCAGAGCCCGTCGATGTCGGCGGGATCGAGGACACCGGCGAAGACCCGGACGTCGTCGACGTCACCGGCGAACTGATCCACCCACTTGTCGTTCGACCGGGCCCGGCCCAGTTGCAGGCTGCTCGCGCCGTCCCAGATCGTGCCGGTGTATTTCACGGCGCCCTGCTCCTGGCCGTCCACGAAGATCCGCAGCATGTTGTCCGCCGGATCGAAGACGCCGGTCAGATAGGTCCACTTGTTGAGCGCCGGGGACACGATCGTCCCGGCGTGCACCTGCACCACATCCGTAGCGGCCGGGTTGGCCTTGTCGGACTTGTGCCGCCCGAAGAACCAGTTCTTGGTGGTGGCCGAGTAGCCGAGGGCGAAGCCGTTGCCGTAGGTGCCGGCCTGGCTGACCACCGTGCCGTTGTGGGCGAAGCTGGACGGCTTCACCCAGGCCGCGACGGTCACCCCCTGCCGGGTGTCCACGACGGCAGCGGCGGAGGCGAAGTCGGCCGTCCCGTCGAAGCGCAGCGCCTTGTCGTCGGCTGCGGCCGCGCTGAGCTGCCCGGGCACCCACTCCGGCCCGGCCAGGGTCAGCGGATGGGCCTTGCCGGAACTGTCCCCCGCGGTCGTGCCGGTCGCCTCGTCGAGCTGCCAGACGCCCGCCGCGCAGGTGTCCGCCGCCGGGTCGTCGCAGGCCCGCGTCGGACGGAAGACATAGCGCAACTGAGGGCTGGAGTTTCCGGCCCGGTCGAAGCTCTGCACGTACAGCACGTTGGGGCCGAAGCTGGTCGGGGTGATCGACGGCGAGACTCCCGGGCCGCCGAGCGTGGTGTTGTTGACCGTGTTGACCGGCACGTCAGTGGTGAGCGACCACTTGTAGTAGTCGATGTCGTTGCCGTAGACCGGATCCTTCACGTCACCGGAGGAGAAGGTGAAGAGCCCGCTCTGGCCGACCGGCTTGCCGCGTCCTTCGCTGGGGAAGTCGTCCGAGGTGACGACGGGCGCGACGGTGGGCTCTTCAAGGTCGACGGACAGCTCGCACCAGTCGGACCAGGCGATGCTGTCGACCAGGCCGTCGTTGCTCTTGGCGTGCCATTTGTACGAGTGCCCGTGCACCAGCTTGCCCGCGGGCACCGGCGCGATGAACTCGCCCTGCTGGTCCTGTCGATCGATCGTGGCGGTGTGCGCCGTCTTGCCGGTGGCGATGTCCACCACGTCGAAGGTGACCTTGAGGTTCTGGCTGGTCTCGTCGTCGATCGCGGTCACGTGCAGGTCGGGGGTGGCGTCGCGGAC
>NZ_QHHV01000337.1:0-7935 GCF_003947245.1 Actinoplanes sp. ATCC 53533
ACGGGCTCAGTAAGCAGAGCCGCAAGACGTGGGACCAGTTCCGTGGGTATGCGAGCGTCTCGACACAGGTCGGCGACGCGGAGAAGACCCTCACGACCACGACGTACATGCGGGGCATGCACGGCGACCGGAAGGCGAAAGCCGGCGGGACCACCACGGTCACCGTGCCGGCGTCGATGGGCTCCGAGACCGTGTACGACGAGGACCAGTTCGCGGGAATGGTCCGCGAACAAGTCGTCTACAACGGCACCACCGACAAACCGGTCAGCAAGACGGTCAACGTTCCCTGGCGTTCCACGCCGACAGCGTCACGCACCATCAACGGCGACACCGTCACCGCCCGCTACACCGGCACCAAGACCACCTACCAAGGGACCGCACTGGGTGTCAACGGCTCCCGCGGGTGGCGGGTGACCAGTTCCCGCAGCGAGTTCGACGACGACTACGGCGTGGCGACCTCGGTGCAGGACAACGGTGACACGTCGAAGTCCGGCGACGAGAAGTGCACCACGACGACCTACAACCGCAACACCGCTCCTGAGGTCAACATCGTCACCCTGCCCAAACAGGTGACCATCACGACGCTGCCGTGCGGAACCGCCCCGACCAGCCCTGACCACATCATCTCCGACTCCCGGACCTTCTACGACGGCGCCAGCAGCACCGCGACCGCCCCCACCCGCGGAGACCTGACCCGCACCGACGTCCTCAAAGGCTGGACGGCCGCGGCCGGCACCACCTGGCTGACCACCGCCAAGGCGACCTTCGACCCCTTCGGGCGCCGGCTCACCGCCACCGACCCGGTCCGTGGCAACACCACCACCTCGGACTACACCCCGGCCGACAGCATCACCACCAAACGTGTCGACACCATCAAACGCGCCGACACCACCCTGCCGGCCTGGACCACCACCACCGAGTTCCACCCCGCCTGGGCGTCACCCACCAAGATCACAGACCTCAACAACCGGATCAACGAAGCCGTCTACGACCCGCTCGGTCGCACCTCGCAGGTCTGGGAACAGGGCTGGCCACGCGCTGATCACGGCACCACACCGTCGATCACCTACACCTATGCCTTCGACCCGGAACGCAAGCAGTATCCGTACGTCAAAACCGAAGCCCTGAACGTCAGCGGCGGAACCGACGTCACCTACGACATCTACGACGGGCTGCTCAGGCCCCGACAGACCCAGAAGGAATCCGCCGTCGACGGGCTCCGCGTCGTCACGGACAACCTCTACGACCGCCACGGCCGCATCGAGATGTCCTTCGGCGCGCACTCCGAACCCGGCGCACCCTCCGGCACGCTGTGGTCCGAACCGGAATGGTCCGTACCGACACAGACGCTGAACCTCTACGACCGTGCCGGTCGGACCACCGTCTCCATGTTCCGCGCCGGCGACGACGTGGCCAACATCGTGGAGAAATGGCGCACCACGACCACCTACGAAGGTGACCGGACCACCGTCGTGCCGCCCAAGGGAGGCACCCCGTCCACCACCGTGACCGACGCCGACGGCCGCACCATCGAGCTGCGCCAGTACACCACCGCCTCCGGACCGGCCGGCGCTTTCGAGGGCACCACCTACGCCTACAACGCCAAGGACCAACTCGCCTCCGTCACCGACTCCGGCGGCAACCAGTGGGCGTACAAGTACGACATCCGTGGCCGCCAGACCGAAAGCGTCGACCCGGACAAGGGCAAGTCCCAGTCGAGCTACAACGACGCCGGTGATCTCACCACCAGCACCGACGCCCGTAACGAAGTCCTCGCCTACTCCTACGACGACTTCGGCCGCAAGACCGGCCTGTACGACGACACGGTCACCGACGCCACCAAACGCGTCGAGTGGAAATACGACAAACTCGCCAGCGGCGCTCCGATCAAAGGCCAGCTGACCGAGACGATCCGCTACGACAACGGCAACGCCTACAAATGGCAGGCCCGCGCGTTCAACCTGCGCTACCAGATCACCGGCGAGCAGTGGGTCATCCCCGCCGCGGAGACCGGCCTGGCCGGAACCTATGGCTATGCCCACGGCTACTCCGACTACACCGGTGCCCCCACGACCCTGACGTACCCGCCCGGCGGCGGCCAGGTCACCGAGACCGTCACCACCAAGTACGAGCCCAGCACGGGGCTGCCGATCGGCCTCACGACCAACCTGCCGACCATCTCCACCTACGTCACCGGGCAGCAGTACACCGCCTACGGCGAACCGACCATCACCACCCTCAAGATCGCCAGCGGTGAATACGCCGAACAGAGCCTGTCCTACGACCTCAACACCCGCCGCGTCACCCAGGCCAAGGTCAAGCCGAAGACCGCCGCCGGCACCGTATCGGACCGGTCCTACACCTACCAGGACGCCGGCAGCCCGCTCTCGATCACCGACACCCCAGGCGTCGGGCAGGCAGACAAGCAGTGCTTCGGCTACGACCACCTGCAACGACTCACCTCCGCATGGACACCCGCAGCCGACACTGCCTGCACCACCGCCGCGACCACTCCAAATCTCGCGGGGCCCGCCCCGTATCGCCTCGAGTGGGAGATCGACAAGCTCGGCAACCGCTCCAAAGAGATCTCCAACACCGGTACGGGAGACACCACCCGTTCCTACGCCGTTCCCCAGCCTGGCCTCAACGTCGTACGCCCGCACGCGGTCACCGCGATGACCACCACCGCACCGGGCCAAGACCCCGGCACCGGCACCACCGTCGCCTACGGCTACGACGCCACCGGCAACATGGAAACCCGCCCCGGCACCACCGCCGCGCAGACCCTCACCTGGGACGCCGAAGGCAAAGCCGTCAAGGTCGTCGAAGGCAGCCAGACCACCAGCAGCCTCTACGACGCCGGCGGCACCCGCCTCATCCGCCGTGACGCCGGCGGCGCCACCCTGTACCTGCCCGGCATGGAGATCCGTCGTGCGGTCTCCGGCAACACCGCGACCCTGACCGGCACCCGCTACTACAGCTTCAACGGCGCAACCATCGCCTCACGCACCACCGCCACACAGAGCCTGACCTGGCTGTTCAGCGACCACCAAAGCACCCAACAGATCGCCGTCAACGCCTACAGCCAGCAAGTCACCATCCGCCGGCAACTGCCCTACGGCGACCCACGCGGGCCGAAGACCATCTGGCCAAACAACAAAGGCTTCGTCGGTGGCGACATCGACCCCACCGGCCTCACCCACATCGGAGCCCGCGAATACGACCCACTCCTGGGCCGCTTCATCTCTGTCGACCCCGTCCAAGACCTCAACGACCCCCAGCAATGGAACGCCTACTCCTACTCCGGCAACGACCCCATCGGCCACAGCGACCCCACCGGCCTGCGCGGCGACGACGCCTACTACGGCAACGTCGGCGCAGGCAAAAAGGAAGGCGTTGAAAGCGGCGGTGGTGGCAGCGGCGGTGGTGGCAGCACTGGCGGTGGCACCGGCACCGGCACTGATACCGGCACCGGCGGCGGCAATGGCGGCAACGGAAACGGCAGCGGCGGTAGTACTGGCAGTTCAGTCAAGGGCGCTGGTGTCGCCATCATCAAAGGCACTGTCGACGCCGCCTACGACGGAACCTGGGGCGTCATCAACGGCTTCAAGTCCTTGATCGCCAGCACCCGCGACCAAGCCGAAGCGGACGCCGCCGCCATCAACAACGGCGACATGACCATGTGGCAAGCACTCTGGGGCCAAGCCAAACGCTCATTCCACATGCCAGGAATGGCAGGCGGCACCTGGGACACGTTGGTAGGCCTCTATAGGGATGGAGCGGCCGTCGTAAGCGCTGACAGTGTCGAGGAAGCCGCTTACCACCACAGCTATCTGGTCACGACCGTAGCGATGATGTTCGTAGGTGGCAAAGGCGCCAAGGGTGCAGCCCCTCGCAGCCCTCGGGGGGCGCTATCTGAAGGCCTCGAAGGCGCCGGGACTGTCGCCAAGAAGTGCAATAGCTTCACCCCGGGCACGTTGGTGCTCATGGCGGACGGCACAAGCAAGCCCATCGGGGATATTAGGCAAGGCGATCAAGTCGTCGCCACCGATCCGCTGACCGACCGTACCGCGAGCCGTGCCGTTACCGCGACCCACGTCAACGACGATGCCGAATTCACCGATCTCACCGTCCGGACTGCGGCAGGCACAACGGCCGTCATCAACACGACGCAGGAACACCCCTTCTGGGACGAAATTCACAAATCGTGGCGTAATGCCAAGGAACTTGGCGCTGGTACACGGCTTCGTGCCTCCGACGGATCTCATGCTGTAGTCGTCTCGGTGCGGTCCTACGAGGGTCGCCGCTTCATGTACAACCTCACGGTTGCGGACATCCACACGTACTATGTATTGGCTGGCAATATTCCGGTCCTGGTGCACAACGACGACGGCGGCAGGGGGCGGCCGGATCGGCTACGACCCGACTATAATGCCGAAGGTCCGCACACGACCTTCAGTCGGGACGGCACGACCGGACAGGTCAAGAAGTGGGCAACGTGGATTCCGCAAACAAACCCACACAACCCTGCACCATGGGAAATGGTCGAGCGTTTCGATCTGCAAGGTCCTGCACATGTCAATAGAGATGGCACGAGGGTGCCGACACCGCACATCAACTCGCCGAACGGTGGCGACGCTCGTCCGGCCGAGCCATGGGAGATTCCTGGAAGTGGTGCTTCCCGACCGAGTTGCTGATGACTATTTCGACTATCTCGCAAACTGGTATGCCGCCCAGTGCGATGACGATTGGGAACATGAGTTCGGCATCAGGCTTCAAACGCTCGATAATCCTGGTTGGAATCTCCAGATCGATTTAGTGGGAACCGAACTGGAAGGGCAGGTCCTAGGGATGACGAGGCGAGATCTTGAAGGCGGTGGCTGGATCGTTGTCGCAGCTGACGGAGCATTGTTCGAAGTTAGCTGCGACCCGATGTCGCTGCGTTTGGCGATCCACGAGTTCAAGCAGTTGGTTGAATCGGATTGAAGGAGGGGTAGAAAAGGAGTAGCTATTCACCGGGGTCGGGTGAACTTCCAAGCTGTGGCGTGACGGCGGTGTCTTCAGGGCGCGTTCGTCGTTCCATGGGTCATGGCCGTCGATCCGTTGCTGTGTTCGCGTGAGGAACTGCTTGTTCTTCTCGCGGGTCAGACGATGCTGATCGAAGGGCTTGAGGCGTAGGTCCAGGCCTTGCAGGTCCAACAACGGACGCCAGCCGTGGGCCTGGCGAGTCCTGGCCGCGAACAACCACGTCGTGTCAGCGCTCACGTAGTTCGGTTCTGGCGATGATCTTGTGGTGGTCGGTGCTGGCGTGTCGGTCGATGTCCGATGTGGACTGTGGTAGCTGACCACGGTGCGATCTTGAGCGGTTGTTGCCGCATCTGGCGGAGGTCACGGTCGATGGGATCCACGAGTCCGCCGGCCGGATCGTGATCGAGGCCCGGTCGGGCCGGGACCGGGCAGCCTGTCCGGGTTGCGGTACCGAATCGGCGCGGGTGCACGGCCGCTACCACCGGTGGCTGGCGGATACCGCCCTCGCCGGGCGGCCGGTCGTGATCCGGCTGCTGGTGCGCCGGCTGGTCTGCCGCGAGGCCGCCTGCGCTCGGGTCACGTTCGTCGAACAGATTCCCGGCCTGACCAGGCCGCACTCGCGATACAGCCCGCCGTTGCGGGCGGCGTTGACCGCGATCGGAGTAGCCCTGGCCGGGCGGCCAGGCGCCCGGGTCGGCCCGACACGCCGCCCCCACCTCCCGGCCGAAGAGATGATCATGACCGTCGGCGGCCCTGGGAGCGGCTATTTATCAGGCTCTCAGCGAAAAACGCACCCTTACGTGAGTGCCGACAGAGGAGCAGGTTGGTGCCCCACGTGCAGATTCCGAGACGCGGACTCAACGGCGGCCGGTCTCCATCGTTGAGCTGCATAAACATGGTCGGGGTGCAGGGTGATCTCGATGGCAGGGCACCAACCTGCGCTAACAGCCCGCCGCCAGACGGCGCCGGGTACCGCGCTGGTGCCCCCCGTTTACCCCCCGAAAACCCCTGCAAAGCGGTGACCTTCGGTGACAGACGTTGACAAGTCCTAGCCCATGTTTACGCAGGTCAGTGACTACTTTCGATGATCAGTGACAAGTCCGGGGCCGTGACGTTCGCATCGAGGGGGTCAGGGGTTGACAACAAATGACAAGCCGCGATGAAGGTCGAGAGTAGGAGGTCGTGGATTCAAATCCCCTCGTTCGCGACGAGCAACTTTGCCCTGACGCCGACGCGTGGTGCTGGAGATTCGGTCAAACCCCGAACGTACCGGATGGACCCGCTTCTCCGCGACCACGAGGCGATCGACCCACGTCGCCACGCGGGACCCGAGGCGAGGCCCGCGCGGTCGACGACATCGCGAGCAGCGGCATCAGCAAGGTGCTGATCACTGCGTTCGTTGCGGACCTAGGTCGTGGTGTGTCGGTTCGTGACTTGATCGTCGGGGCCTGGCGGTGTGTAGCCGGTCGCAGTGTAGGCGGCCCAGTGGACCGGGTGGGAGTAGTCGATCCGGGTGCCGCGCAGCGCTTGCCGATCGGTGCGGAGACGTTGACGGGTCCGTTCGTCGAGGACGTCCATCCCGGCCAGTCGGTCGGCCCGGTCGAGCAGGTGAGCGAGGTCGGCTCTTGACGCCTTCCGCAGTGCCCGCTGCGCAATGCGCAGTGCCCGCGCCGGCTCGTCGCGGCGAAGGTGGGTGTAGTACTGGTCAACAAGGATGGCGGCGGGTGCCTCGGCGACCGCCCATTGCGTGCTGAGCACGGCTGCGCTGCCGGCGAACAGGAACCCGCTCGCGATGCCGAGGTGTTCGTCAGCTGGTTCGGTGTGGTCGGTCATCGCTGTTTCGCAGCCGGACAGGACGACGTTTCCGCCGGCCGGTACGGGCACGTGTTCGTCAAAGAGGCTCCCGAGGACGAGAGCGCCGTCGGCGAGTTCGATCCGGGATTCGAGCGGGTCGTCGCGGCTGTAGGCGGCGTGTCCGGCGTAGTGGCAGGGATCCGCGTCCCGGGCCGCGTCCGCCCATCGACCGCTCGTGGCGTTGGCTCCGGTAAGGATCCGGCCGCTATCCGGCGTCGGGTGGATCGCGAGCCCGTCGAGGCGGGTCATGGGCAGGTCGCCCGTGGGGTCGAGCAGGGCCAGCGGACGCCGCGGTGCGGCACGGTCTGCGGTGTCAACCCGCTGCCGGCAGATGTCGAGTAGCGTGAGGCTCGGTGGGTCTGTTGCATTGGTTGATCGGTGGATCGAGGCATGCTTGACCTGTGCTGCTCTCTTCCCGTCCTCGTCCCTCGCTGCCACCTGGCTCGGCCTTCACGGGCTTCCGGTTCCCGGCCGAGGTGATCGTGCTGGCGGTGCGCTGGTACCTGCGCTACGGCCTGTCCTACCGGGACGTGGAGGAACTGCTGGTCGAGCGTGGTGTTGAGGTCGACCATGTCACGGTCTACCGGTGGGTGCAGCGGTTCTCGCCGCTGCTTGCCGAGACCGCTCGGTTCTGCCGCCACTCGCCCGGCGACCGGTGGTTCGTGGACGAGACGTACGTCAAGGTCAACGGGGTGTGGCGTTACGTCTACCGGGCCGTTGACCAGTATGGGCAGGTCATCGACGTGCTGGTCTCGATGCGCCGCGACGCCCAGGCCGCGCGCCGATTCTTCCGCCGGGCGCTGGCCACGCTGAAGGTGATGCCGAGCGAGGTCGTCACCGACGCGGCGCCGGTTTACCCAGCCGTGCTCGACGAATTGATCCCGTCTGCATGGCACCACGTCGAGCGCTATGCCAACAACCGGATCGAAGCCGATCACGGCCAGCTCAAGCACCGACTGCGACCGATGCGCGGCCTACGAACTGACCGCACCGCCGGCGTCGTCATCGCCGGACACGCCTTCATGCAGAATCTTCGGCGCGGTCACTACGAGA
>NZ_QHHV01000338.1:0-3687 GCF_003947245.1 Actinoplanes sp. ATCC 53533
GCTCGCAATCGCCGCGCAGTTCCAGCAGACCAGGTCGGCGCCGGGCGCGTTGCCCAGGCTCACGCTGATCCAGGCTCCCTTGTACAGGCGCTGCAAATCCAGGACACGCAGCGCGATCGCGGTGTCGTGGGCAGACGTGCTGCCACCGCCGTTCGTGCTCGGGCCGAGCTCGCGGGTCAAACTCAAGGACGCGGTAGCGTTGCCACCGGTCGGCGGCCGGTTCTTCGACGTGCTGGGCGTGCCGCAGGTGCCGCCCGGCCCGGGCGTGCAGCCTGGTTCGTCAGGGTCCATCCGCGTGCCAGTCGGGTCGGCGAAGGTGACCGGGCTGCTGTTGGAGTACGAGTAACCGTTCCACTGCTGCGGATCCGTCATGTCCTGAATCGGGTCCACCGAGATGAACCGGCCGATCCCCGCGTCGTACTCCCGGGCACCGAGATGGGTCAACCCGCCCGGATCCGCCGTACCGCCGACGAAGCCCTTGCTGCACCCTCGGACGTAGGGATGCAGGAGACCTCCGCCACGTCTTCCCAGGCGTCGCTGACCGGCCGCGCCTGCACGTGGTTTCAATGGTGACGTCGACCGAGCCGGTATGCAGGCCGGCAACCAGGAAAGTAGGTTGGAGCGGCGGCGCCACACAGGCCGTTGACTTGACCCTCGAAACCTCCTCCTGACTGAGAGACCACGACGCCCACCCCCACCCCACCTGAATCCTTACTGACCAGGGTCTGAGGTCGTCGTTCTCCGCTGCCAGCGTCGAATCCACGGCAGAAAGACCGAGTCCGGCGTCCACTTCTCGATGTCAGCGATCGCCTCCTCGAACTCGGCCTGCGGGCCGGAGTCGACCAGCAGGATGGCAATCGCCGCCGAGATCGGGCACACCCCCGGCAGGCGGGCGCCCGTTCGCAGCTTGTCGAGAAACGTCTCGCGGTCCAACAGTTCCTGATAGGAGGCCAGGAAACCGGGCAGCATCCCCCGCAGCGTCTCACCGCACAACCGCGCCGATTCCACCGAGTCGAACGTCCAGCGCAGTCCCTGCGGCGGGGGCAACCTGCCAGTGACCACCCCGTCCGACGCGTACGCCGGCTCCTCCACCGGTTCGAGCGAATCAGCCATGTAGTACTGCCACGCCGGCGGTACCAGTGCTGCGGCGACGGTGCACTCGTATCGGACGTGGGTGCTGTTCGACGCCTGGAACTCCACCACCACGACCGTGCCGTCCTCACCCAGACACCGGTACACCCGGCGCTCCCGGGAAAAGCCACGCTCAGCCATCATCGGGTCGATGTACTCACCGAAGAAGACCTTGACGCCCGCTTGCTTTTCCTTCGTCGACATGTTCCCCACTCTACGATTCTGTACTCTGGCCGTGCTGGCTAGCCCATCGCGGGGGCGGCGGCGCCGCCGAGCGCGAAGCCGCCGAGAACTATCCCGCAGATCCCGCCGCTGGCTACCACGCATGCGCCCGCGGCGATACCGATGACCAGGCCGGAGGCCACCGCCCAGATCATGCCGTCCGTGCTCAAGGACGGCCCGGCCAGACCGCCGTGGGGTGCGCTGGTCACCGGGCAGACACCGGGGCAGGGTCCGTGCACCGGCCGGGGAACGCCAAGGCGTACGGGGTCCGGCTTGGTGACAGGATTGCCGATCGGCACCGGCACCGGTACGCGTTCGGGGGCCAGCACGGGGCGTGGACGTGGCGAGTCGAACTCGTCGTAGAGGACCGAACCGGGGCTCGACCCGTTGTAGACGCGAAGCATCTCACCGGGATGCGGGCCCGGCGTTACCACGCCTGTGGGCGGAATTGGCAGGTTGAAACCTGGTCGGATCGTATACGTCGGGAACATCCGCTTGAGGTGCGGAATGTATTTGTTGATGCTTACGGTGGCGGCCTTCGAGCCGTTGGGTCGAATAGCCCCTTTCTTGACCTCCCAGACATAGACGATGCCGGCGTCCTTGTCCACGTAAACGATGTCTGCGCGCGGCGGGTACCTTCCCGTCCTCAGGGTGAAGTCGTTGTCGGACACATCGTTGGGGTCCCCGCCGCGACTGGCCACGTCGGCCTTGATGATGGCGACCGCGACATCCCGCGCGCGGTTGTGCCGGCTGGTGTGGTCCTTGCGATGCCGCTGCTTGGCCAGTTCCTGAGTCCACTCGCCCCCGGTCATCTCGGGTGGCCGCAGTCCGGTGGGGTCGCTGAAGGTGACCGGGTTGGATCGCGCGTAGGTATATCCGTGCATCTGCTGGGGGTCGGTCAGATCCATGATCGGATCCAGGCTGATGAAACGTCCCAGTGCCGTGTCGTATTCGCGGGCGCCGAGGTGGATCAGGCCGGTGTTGTCGATCGCCCCACCCACGTACCCTCTGGCGTTGGGCCAGGCCGGCTTCGTGCCGCGGGCGGTGCCGAATGGGCTCTGCCGGCGCACGACGGCCTGCTGGGTGGTCGAGTTGATGGCGATCAGGGAGGTTCCCTGGTGATCGCCGGTCAGCCAGCTCAGGCCTGCCGCCGTCCGGGAGGCGATTCCCTGGTCGCCGACGGTGTAGAAGCGGGTGCAGCTTCGGACGGCGGTGGCGGTGGTGAAGCGGATCTCCTGGCCCGGCAGGTAGAGGGTCTTGCCGGTGGGGTCGCGCTGGACCAGGCGGTTTCCGTCGGCGTCGTATATGTAGCTTGTGGTGCCGGTGCTGTCCGCAACGCTCGCCAGGCTGCCCTCGGGATTCCAGGTCAGCGTCTGGGTGCCGGCGGACGCGGTGGGCCGGGTCTGTGTGTTGCCTGCGGGGTCGTAACCGTAAGCGGCGGTCGTCGTGGTGCCACCGGCCACCGTCGACGTGCCGGTAAGGGTGTGTGGCTTGGCCGTCTGGGCGTCCGGGTAGGTGTAAGTGGTGCTGCGCTCCCCGCCGGCTGCCGCATGGTCAACCTGCGTCTTGCGGTTGCCGATGGTGTCGTAGGTCCAGCTCAGCCAGTAGGCCGCGGGTCCGCCCAGCGTGGCGGTGGCCGGCGCGGCGTTGCAGTCGCCGTTGCCCGGAGTCCATGCCTCGGTCAGCCGGCGCTGCCAGTCGTGCCGGAAACACTGGTTGTCCGCCCCACCGCTCGCCGCCGGATCGGCGACGCTCGTAATGTTGCCGGCCTTGTCGTAGCCATATCTGATGTCGGCCACGGTGAACGGCGACACCAGCTCCCGGCTGCTCTTGACTCCGGTCAGCCTGCCGGTCTCGAGCTCGCGGGAGAAGGACTGGAAGACACGACTGCCCGTGTTGGAGTAGAGGCCGGTGTACAGCTCACGCTGATCGACCAGGCCCAGCGCGTTGTAGTCGGTATCCGCCACATAGCTGAACTCGGTGGTGCCGTACACCGTGGTCAGCCGGTTGGCCAGCCCCAGCGTCTCGTCGTAGTGGTTGGTCAGGGTCTCCGTGGGCAGGTCGGCACTGACCGGGAACGTCGAGGAACGCACGCTTCCGTCGACGGCATAGCTGCTCTGGAAGGAGTAACTGCCGTTCAGCCCCGTCTCGGCAGTGGGCACGGTGACGGTCTGACCTGTCGGGCGGTAGCCGTCGTCGTAGCCGTCGACCTTGACGGTGTAGGCGGCCGTGCCCTCATACCGCACCGATTGGGTCAGCTGTCCCTTGGCGACCGTGTCATAGGTCCACCGGGCGCGAGGGGAGGCCGAGAGTTGGTTCTCGAAGATCGCGGTC
>NZ_QHHV01000339.1:0-6650 GCF_003947245.1 Actinoplanes sp. ATCC 53533
TCCGCGTCGGTGCCGAGGCGGTAGAGACCGGGCTCAGTCGGCGGGACGGAGATTTTCCCGCAGGTGGTCGAACCAGGCGGGGTGCGTGAAGTCCCCCGTGCCCAGGACCGCGATGCCCTTGCGTCGGGCCCACCAGGCGAGGTTCGGCAGGGTGAGATCGCGGCTGCAGGCCCGCGAATACTTGGAGTGGATGTGCAGATCCGCGACGTATGTGTCCGCGGCGACCGAGGACCCTGCGCTAACCGAGGGCACGCTGCATCCTGTCACGAGCTCCCGGCGCGCCACGAGCCGCCACGCGCGAAGTGACATAACCGATCCACGATTGAATCCTGCGGAGATGTGCCCCGTGGCTCAGCGGAACGTCCAAGATTCACTGCTAAGGAGTACGCAACTCGATGACGGTGACCTGTGGCGGCGCGCCAACGCGGACCGGTGGCCCCCAGAATCCGGCCCCGTTGGTGACGTAGACCGGAACGCCGTCGACCTCGCCGAACCCGCTCACCACCGGCTGCTGCAGCGGGACAAGAAGGTTGAACGGCACCATCTGCCCTCCGTGCGTGTGCCCGGAGACCTGGAGATCCACTCCGAACGGTGCGGCATCGCGGGCGACGACAGGCTGATGGGCCATGAGCACAACCGGCCGGCCGACATCCCGGTCGCCGAGCGCACGCCGCAGGTCGGGCCCGTCACCGAACTCGACACCGCCGATGTCGTTGACGCCGGCCAGGTCGAGCCCGCCGATCTCCAGCCGCTCGTTGCGCAGCGGCCGCACCCCCAGCCGCGCCACCTCGGCAACCCACTCCTGGTAGCCGGAGTAATACTCGTGGTTGCCGGTGACGAAGTAGGCACCCCGGCGAGACTCGATGTCAGCGAGCGGCGCGGCGAACCTGCCAAGCTCGGCAACCGTGCCGTCGACCAGGTCTCCGACGATGCAGACGATGTCGGCGTTGACCGAATTGATGAGGTTGACGATCCGGCCGGCGTGCTGAGCGCCGGTCAGCGGGCCGAGGTGAATATCGGAGACGACGGCCAGCCTGGTCCCGTCCATCGCCCGCGGAAGCTTGGCCATGGGGAGCTGGACCCGGTCGAGTTGCGGGGGGCCGAGGGCACTCTTGACGCCGTAACCGGTGGTGCCGACAGCGGTGAGACCGGCGAAGATCGCCGCGCCCCGGGCCAGAAGGAGGCGCCGATCGATCCCCCGCGGCGAACCGGGATCTTCGCGGTCGGCCACCGTGCTCGTGGCTGAGGTAGGCCCCTCAGCGCCCGAAGTCGTGCCCAGCCTCGTGCCAGCGGCGGAGGCGATCCCGGGCCTGGCTCCGGCGGTGGTGGTGCGCGTCTGCTCTGTTCCGGC
Organism: Actinoplanes sp. ATCC 53533; assembly: GCF_003947245.1. Lineage (NCBI taxonomy): Bacteria > Bacillati > Actinomycetota > Actinomycetes > Micromonosporales > Micromonosporaceae > Actinoplanes > Actinoplanes sp. ATCC 53533. Next base: position 1,352 of record NZ_QHHV01000339.1, read on the forward strand.
GGTGGCGGCGAGCGGCCCGTCCGCCTCCTCTTCGCCCTGCTTTTCGCCCAGCTCTTTGCCGGGCTTGGGAGCTTTCGATCGGGCCGTGCTCTTGCTCGTGGCGCGGATCCAGAGGCTGATCGCCAGGCGCGGAATCTCCAGAACCACCAGCGTGACGAACAGGTAGAACATCAGGGCGAGCCAGAGATAGCCCGGCCAGGCGAGCCATTCGAGGTATCCGGAGCGCACGCCGATCAGGGTGGTCGGCACCAGCACGGCCAGCAGCACCGCCACGAGGGCGCCGGCCCTGCGCAGTCCGCCGGGACGAAACGGGTCCCGAACCAGTCGCTTCCACAGGTAGAAGTGGATCAGGCCGATGACGACGAAGATCAGCCCAAAGAACGCGATCAAGCTCAACCCCCCGCGAACGGCGGCAGGACATCCACCGTCGCGCCGACGGGCAGCGCCGCCTGCCGATCATGGCAGGCGAGCCCGTCCACCAGGAAGCTGGCCGCCTTCAGCACCAGCGCGAGCCGCTCGCCATGCCGTTCGGCCAGGATGACGGTGAGGTCGTCGAGGGAGCCGGCCGCGATGATCTCCGACGACCGCCCGGCGGCCGCCCGTGCCCCGGCGAAGTATCGAACCTCAAGCACGACGGCTCACCTTCCGCTGTGATCTCCGCAGGGGCATGTCAGCCTCCGATCGCCGACATCGGGCGGGCCGGCTGCAGGAACGACGGGTCGTCGATGCCGTGGCCTGCTCGCTTGCCCCACATCGCGGTCTGCCAGGCCTTGGCGATGTCCGCGTCCGAGCGGCCCGAGCGCAGCAACCCCCGCAGATCGGACTCTTCGGTGGCGAAGAGGCAGTTGCGGACCTGGCCGTCCGCGGTGAGCCGGGTGCGGTCGCAGTCACCGCAGAACGGCCTGGTCACGCTGCCGATCACACCCACCCGGGCCGGGTGGCCGGCCGCGTCGACGTGGCCCGGCACGAGCCAGGTCTCCGCCGGCGCTGTTCCACGTGAAACCGAATCGGGTAGCAGCCCGTAGGGCTCCAGGGACGCCAGGATCGCCTCGGCGGTGACCATCTCGTGCCTGTCCCACTGATGCTGGGCATCCAGCGGCATCTGCTCGATGAACCTGAGTTGATAGCCGTGATCGAGCGCGAAACGCAGCAGCTCGGGCGCCTCGTCGTCGTTGACCCCGCGCATGAGCACGGTATTGATCTTCACCGGGGTGAGTCCGGCCCGGGCCGCGCCGGCCAGGCCTTTCAGCACGTCGGCGTGCCTGTCGCGGTGGGTCAGTTTGAGGAACCGTGCCGGTGACAGCGTGTCCAGAGAGACGTTGACGCGGTCCAGCCCGGCGTCACGCAGCGGACCGGCCAGCCGATCGAGCCCGATGCCGTTGGTGGTGATGGAGAGCTTCGGCCGCGGCTGGAGAGCCGCGGCCGCGGCGATGATGCCGATCAGCCCGCGCCGGATCAGCGGCTCGCCGCCGGTGAAGCGCACCCCGGTCACCCCGAGCTGCTCGACGGCGATCCGGATCAGCCGGCCGACCTCGTCATCGGTGAGCTGCTGCTCGCGTGGCATCCACGCGAGGCCCTCCTCGGGCATGCAGTAGGTGCAGCGCAGGTTGCAGCGGTCGGTCAACGACACCCTCAAGTCGGTCGCGACCCGCCCGAATCGGTCGGCGAGCACACTCATGCCATCACCTCCGCTGGCGCTCCGGTGATGGCATTCGCCAGACACAGAGTCGATGGTTTGCTCGCAAGCTCGCTCATGGCGACCCCTCGCCCCGCTCGTCGCCCACGCCCACGGAAGCTCGGTGCCCCTCGAATCGCCCGGCACACTCGCTCATTGATCGAACCTAGCGCTTGGATATGACATTTGGCGCCGCGCGGTTTCGTGGTGCGACACACCACACGTGCCCGCGGCGTTCATTTGCCCAGCGCAGCGTCGGTCGCCGACCGCACGGCGCTCCGATAGGCCCCGCCGAAGGCGGCGGTGTGTATCAGCAAAAGGTGCAATTGGTGCACCGGCACGCGTTCGCGCCATCCGTCCGCGAGCGGCCACTCCTCCGCGTACGCACTCATGATCGTCTCCAGATGCGGCGCCCCGCCGAAGAGCCTGAGCTGCGCCAGGTCGGTCTCCCGGTGCCCACCGTGTGCGGCGGGGTCGACCAGCCACGCCCGGCCGTCGGCGCCCCACACGACGTTCCCCGGCCACAGGTCGCCGTGAATCCGGGCCGGCGGCTCGCCCCCGCCGTATCCCTCGATCTTGTGGATGACCTGCTCCACGGCCGCGACGTCCGCCGCCGAGAGCGCACCGCTGTCGGCCGAGATCTTCAAGTACGGCCGCAGCCGGCGTTCCGCGAACCACGACGCCCACGGGCCGGCGGACGGCGTGTTGTCCTGGGGCAGCGGCCCGATGAAACCGGGCCATTCGGCGCCGAAGGTGTCCGCGCCCTTGCGGTGCAGCCCGGCCAACTCCCGGCCGAAGCGCTCGGCGGCCGCGGGTGAGGCTTGGCCCGCATCGATCCATTCGAGCGCGAGCAGCTCCGGAAGCGCCACTATCACCTCTGGGATCGGCACACTCCGCGCTTGGCGAAGCCATTGCAATCCGGCCGCCTCGGTGGCGAAGAAGTGCTCGGGCGCGCTTCCGGAGGGCCACGCCTTGGTGAACAACGACGTGCCATCGTCCAAGGTCAAGCGGGATGCGGTGCACACGTCACCGCCCCCGACGGGGGTCTCCCGGATCCGCTGATGCGTGAGAAATGTCGGGAGATGCTGGGGGTGCGCGCGCAGGTACGCCAGATCCACCGTCTTATCTTCCACTTCGGGTTACGGCGTGCCCGAATCGGAGTCAAAATGTCGGCATGACACCTGTCGCGGTGCGTTCGTACCGGCCGAGCGACCACGGCGCTGGTCGCCGCCTGTGGTCGGAGCTGACCAATCAGCACAACCAGATGTACGGCGATGCCCCCGACGACGCCGGCGCCGGATTCGAGGAATATCTCACCCGGCTGGACCTCAGCGGACTCTGGGTCGCCGACCATGCCGACGACGGGGTGATCGGCCTGGTCGGGCTGATCATGCGTGGCCGCGCCGGAGAGGTGGAGCCGGTGGTCGTCACCGGCTCGCACCGGCACAAGGGGGTCGGCCGCACGCTGCTGCGGCATGTCGCGGCGGAGGCCAAGAAGCGCAACATGGTGTCGCTGACGATCTCGCCGTCGTCGCGCAACGTCGACGCCATCCGCAGCCTGCACGCGGCCGGCTATGACGTGGTGTCGTCGATCGAGTTGACCATGGACCTGGACCGGCATGCCCATGAGTGGCAGCAGGACGGGCTCGAGTTGCATGAGTTGCAGTTTCGTTCCTGACGGGAGTCCGTGGGGGAGGCCTGTGGACAACGTAGTTATCCACAGGCGTGCGGTTTGGCAGCCGGCCGCGGCCCGGATTCGGCCAGGCTGCCGGCATGACAACGCTGAAGGTCTGTTCACCGGCTGAGCTCATCTCCGCCGTGCCGTTCCTGATCGGCTTCCACCCGGTGGACAGCCTCACCGTGGTGGCGATGCACGGCCCGCGGATCACCTTCGCCGTGCGCATAGACCTGCCCGAAGACGGCACTCCCGACGCGGAGGCCGAGGCGGCTGTGCTGCATCTCGCGGCGGTCGTCCTGCATCAGCAGGTCGAGGCGGTCACGATCGTCGGGTACGGCGAAGAGTCCCGCGTGACACCGGCGGTGTCCCGCATCTCGGCCGCATTCCGCAAAGCGGCCCTGGCGATCGTCGACGAGTTGCGCGTAGAAAACGGCCGGTTCTGGTCGTATCTGTGCACCGACCTGTCGTGTTGCCCGGCCGAGGGCCAGCCGTGCCAGCCGTCAAACAGCGTGGTGGCGGCGGAAGCGACCTTCGCGGGCGCGGTGGCGCTGCCAAACCGTGAAGCCCTGGAAGCGCAACTGGCACCGGTGACCGGTGACGACCGCGAGGCGATGACCACGGCGACGGCCCGGGCGATGCTGCGCCTGGCAGCCCTGGCCAGCGAGCGCCCACCCCCGCCCGCACCCGACCCTGCCCTCGCCCCCGACCCCGCACTCGACGCACCCGACCCCGCACCCGCACCGGACCCCGCACCGGACCCCGCACCCGGCGGTGGGCCGGGGCAGCCCGGTGTCGACCGGGCCGCTCCTGCCGTGTCGGCCGAGGATGTTCGGAGCTCGACGGCGCCCGGTGTCAGCCCTGGGTCGCGCTATTCCGGATCGGTGGAAGCGCACCTGGGCGGTGTGATCGGGGCAAGGCTCGGCATCGTCGTCCCGCCCGTTCCCGATGCGCCGGCGCCCGTTGCCGGGAGTGCGGGTCCGCTGTCGGACGAGGACTACTTTCTCGCCCTGGTCCGAAGGGCTGGTCGGTTGGCCGTTCGGGAGGCCGAGCGCTGCTACAGCACGGGCGGGCGGCTCACCGATGAGGCTGCCGCGTGGCTGGGTGTGCTGCTTCTGCACATGCCGATCCGCGACTATGCCTGGACCCGGACGAAAACCCAGGAGTGGGAGCTTGCGCTCTGGTCGGATCTGACCCGCCGGGTCGATCCTCGTTACCTTCCGGCGCCGGCCGCCCTGCTTGCCTTCGTGGCCTGGCGGTCAGGACAGGGCCCGCTGGCGAGCATCGCAGTGGAACGGATATTGGACCAGAAGCCTGACTACTCACTGGCTGTGCTGCTGCAGCGCGCCCTCATCATCGGGCTGCCGCCGTCAGTGCTCGACGGCTGGCCTGCGGTGGAAGGCATGGCGCCGGTCGACGACCGGCCAGACTCGGAAGAGGAAGCGGAGCCCGGCGAGGTCGTCAGGCCGGTGCGAGGGCGCGGCTCCGAGGCGTATGCGAATGGCGACGGTCCCGACCGATCCGAGAGCCAGCAGCCCGAGCAAGAGAAGGCCCAGCCGGTCGGGCACCAGAGGGCTCAATCGGCGGAGCGGGAGACCTCGCGATCGGCAGGGCAGGGGACGACGCGGCCGGTCGGGCACCAGAATGCGCAGCTGGCGGGGACGGAGCGGACGCGCCCGGTGGCGCAGGGCGGCCAGCTCCCGGCGCGGACCCGGTCTGGTGTCCCGCCAGCCGGACCACGGGACAAAGCCGGCGGGAGACAAGACGCCGACGGGAGACCAGACAGGCGAGCGAAGCGACAGCGGAAGCCCGGTCGACCTGCCCAACGCCGCATCTGACCGCGCGACCACCCGGCCGGGTGCGGACGCCTGCCGGGCACGGGCACAGGGGTGTGGGCGGGCGGACGGCGTGCGGCGGGCGGAGTGCGGCCGGAGTGCGGGCGGGCGAAA
>NZ_QHHV01000033.1:0-89717 GCF_003947245.1 Actinoplanes sp. ATCC 53533
CGACCAGCCAGCCGGCCCGGTCCCACGAGTCGAGCACGTTGAACTTGCCCAGCAGCGACAGGTCGGGCAGATCCACGATCTTGTCCGGCAACGCGGGCACGTTCAGCGACCAGCCGGCCGGGTTCGGCTTGCCGTCGACGAACGACGGGCCGACCTTGGCGATCGCCTCCACGATGACCGCCAGCACCGTGCTGACCAGGATGCCGATCAGGATCGCGCCCTTGACCTTGCGGACGAAGAGCACCAGCGTGATCAGCAGACCGACGCAGAAGACGAACACCGGCCAGGTCGTCAGCTTGCCGCCCAGACCCAGCTCAACCGGCACGGTCGTGCCCGCGGCGTCCGGGATGCGGCGCACGAAGCCCGCGTCGACCAGCCCGATGATCATCAGGAACAGGCCGATACCGACGCCGATCGCCGTCTTCAGCTGGGTGGGCACGGCCCGGAAGACCGCGGTACGCAGCCCGGTCAGCACCAGGATGCCGATGATCACACCCTCGATGAAGACCAGGCCCATCGCGTCGGCCCAGGTCATCTCGGGCGCGATCTCGTACGCTACGAGGGCGTTGACGCCGAGGCCGGCCGCCAGCGCCAGGGGGAAGCGCGCCACGACGCCCATCAGGATCGTCATCACGCCCGCCACCAGCGCCGTGCCCGCCGCCAGCGCCGCGACCGGCAGCCTGCCGCCGACCGCGTCCACGCCGGCCGCCAGGATCAGCGGGTTGAGCACCACGATGTAGGCCATCGTGAAGAAGGTGGCGAAACCACCGCGAACCTCCCGGCCGACGGACGAGCCGCGGGCCGAGATCTCAAAAAATCTGTCAAAGGCGTTCTTCGGGGTACGCCCGGACGAACCAGCGTCCGTCTCGGCGGCAGCAGTGGACATTCGCGCATCAAATCAGAACGCTGACCTCGGCAAAAGATCAGAACTGTTACAACCATCACGAGGGCACACGGACGATCACCACAGACGTAGTCTGATGGTCGTGGCCGACCTGTCCCCCGCTCCGCACGAACAGCCGCACGGCCTCGACATGGTGACGGGCACCAAGCCGCGACCCGAGCCGCTGGACCCGCCGATGGTGCCGTTCGCGCTCGCCGGCACGGCCGCCTTCGTCGTCGCCGGGGTGATCCTGCTGCTGGCCGGCGCGCCGGAGAGTTGGCTGTGGACCTGCCTGGCCGGCACGCTGTGCGGCATCCCGGGCCTGCTGACCATGCTGCGCCACGACGCCAACCGGCGCCGCCGGCGCGCCTTGTCGCACCCCGAGTTCACGGTGACCGAAACGGCGTAACGCCGAGCGGGGTGCGGGGTCGCCCGCCTGAGAGATCTTCGCTACCGTGCGCGGGCGCGAGCCGCTGGGTGTTTCTCCGCGGCCGCCTCCTGACTCTGGGACACGGGGAGAAAACTCGAAAATGTTGATGCGACATCTCACGCGAATCGGCTCGGCGGCACTGCTCGCCGCCGGCGCGGTGACCATCACCGCCACGCCGGCCCTGGCCGCCGAGGTCGACTTCGGCGTCGACCTGCGCAGCATCACCGGACTCGGGGTGACCGTCGTCGAGGCGACCATCACCAACCACGGCACCACGACGCCGGACAAGTTGACCCTGGCTCTCGACACTTCGACGATCGACGAGTCCCGGGTGACGATCATCGGGCCGGCCGGCTGCCCCGCGTCCGGTGCGGTCTTGGAATGCAAAGACCTGGGCAAGAACGACGGCCTCCCGAAGCCGGGCAAGTCGGCGAGCGTGAGAGCGGTGTTCTGGCGGCCGGCCGGCGCGGCCCCCGGCACGGTGGGCGAGCTGACCGCCACAGTGACCGTCGAGACCGACAGCGAAGCGGCGAACAACAGCAAGCGCATCCCGGTCGTGACTCCTACCGACCGAAGCCCCGCCCTGAACGTCTCCGCGGAGACTGTGAGTCAGTTGGAGGACCTGACCTCCTCCGGCGGCGTATCCACGACCGGGGATTACGCGGAGCAATACAACGGCAAGCCCATTCCGCCGGGAGGCAAGAGCCAGGCGTTCGGCGAAATCTACAACTACGGTGCCGTGACGACGACCAGCGTCCGCACCGTCGGCAAGCTGCCCGAGGGCGTCCGCTTCATCACCGACGGCCTCGCCAACTGCGAATTCTCGGCCGACAAGCGCAGTGCCACCTGTGTCTGGGACGACGCGCGCATGGGTCCGTTCATCTTCGATCCGGAGATCGACAAGAACGACTCGTCGTACCGGATCGCGATGCCGATCGTGGTGGACAAGGACGCGAAGGGTCCGGCCGATCTCACCGGCGGCGAGTGGACGGTCGCCGCGGTCACGACCGCGGAACCCAAGCTGGATGAGAGGGCCCGGGAGGCCGCCCAGTCCAATGCAGCGTCGCTGGCCCGGGGTCAAGAGTTCACGACTGACGAGAATGTCGCCTTCGCGGTGCGGGTCGGCGCCGCGGTGACCGGCGGCGGATCCGGGAACGGCGGGGGGACCGGGGGCGGCTCCGACGATCCGAGCCTGCCGATCACCGGACCGACGACCGCCACGGTGCTCGGCACGGGCGCTGCTCTAGTCGCGCTCGGCGTTTTCCTCGCGTACGCGAGCCGCCGCCGCAAGACCGTCTGACAAATCGGTCCAGGGCGCCGCCTCCGGGCGCGCCCTGGACCGATCCGTAACAGGTCTAGCTGTGGCCGTACGGCTCCGCGGGCTCACCGGCCTCGACCGAGCCGTGCGCACGGCTGACCGCGACCGCCTCGACCTCGCTGTCGTCGTAGACCGTCGGCAGTTCCTCGACCGGCTGCTCCGACGTGCCGAGCAATGCCTCCGAGTGCGCGCCGCAGCCGTGGTCGGCGCTGACGGCCTTGGCGTCGTCGGGAGCGTACAGATTGCCGCAGACACCGAACATGGAACGCATCGCACCGGCGAGCGGCAGGTAGAAACCGCAGGTGCCGCAGCGGGCGTTGCGCGGGGCGGCGGTGGAGATCGGCGCCTCCGGGCCGGCGTCGCCGTCGTACCAGCGCTGCGCGGTCTCCATGCGGCCCTCGAGGGACATCACCCGGGGCCGGCCGAGACCGAGCTCCCAGGAGGACTCCTCGACGGCGGCGTCGTCGCTGAGCACGTAACCCGGGGCCAGCCGGTCATCGTCCGGGGCGGTCGGCATGAGGTCACCGACGCCGAGGTCGCCGGCCTGGACCCGCTCGTTCCAGGGCAGCCAGGCGGGGGCCAGCATCGCGTCGGGGCCGGGCAGCAGCACGGTCTCGCAGACGGTGACGTGCCGGGAGCGCGGCACCCGGGTCACGGTCACGGCCCAGCGCCAGCCCTTGTAGCCGGCCAGGTGGCTCTCGAAGAAGTGGGTCACCACCCGGTCGCCCTCGGCGACCGCCTCGACGTGGTCACCGATGTCACTCGGGTCCACCTCGGTGATAGCGCCGCGCGCAACCCCGACAGCATCGGCACAGACCTGGTCGAGTCGGGCAGCACGCACTGAGGTCCTGGTCGTCACGCCTCCATTGTCCCCTACTCGTGGGCGGCCGACGCAGCGACTCCCCCAGATCTCCGCACCCGGGAGGGGACGGAAGGTGCCTCGATGCGACAGGATGGGGCGATGCCGCTGCTTCCCACTATCGGACGCACTGTCGGCACCAGCGTGAAGGCCCTCCGGATGCTGGTGCGGGGATCGGTGCGCGGCAGCGCCTGGGCCACCCGCCGGGTCGGTGACGCCCGGGCCCGCGGCGCTGCCAACGAGGTCGGCATGGTCCGCCTCTTCGACCTGCACGCGATCTCCTGCGCGGGCGACACCCTCATCGCGATCGGCCTGGCCGGCACGATCTTCTTCAACGTGCCGCTGGGCGAGGCCCGCAGCAAGGTCGCGCTCTACCTGCTCATCACGATGGTGCCGTTCGCCCTGCTGGCCCCGGTGGTGGGCCCGCTGCTGGACCACTTCCGGCACGGCCGCCGGTACGCCCTGGCGGTGACGATGCTGGGCCGGGCGTTCCTGGCGTACGTGATCGCGGACAACCTGCTGGGCTGGGGGCTGTACCCGGCGGCGTTCGGCGTGCTGGCGCTGTCCCGGGCATACGGGGTGGCCCGCTCGGCCGCGGTGCCCCGGCTGCTGCCCGAGGGCATCGGCCTGTCCCAGGTAGGCGCCCGCGCCAGCGTGTACGGCACCTTCGCCGGCGCGGTGGTCGCGCCGATCGGGCTGGCCGCGTTCTGGTTCGGTCCGCAGTGGCCGCTGCGGGTCGCCGCGGTGATCTTCCTGGTCGGCATGGTGATCTCGCTGCGCCTGCCGCCACGCGCCGACTCCGACCCGCCCGAGGCGGTCCCCCGGCCGCTCCGCACGGTGTTGCGGCTGCGCCGCGGCGAGGACCGCCCGCTCTCCGGCAAACTGGTGATCGCCACCCTGGTGGGCAGCGCGAGCTTCCGCTGCCTGTACGGCTTCCTGCTGCTCTACTTCGCCTTCGCGGTCAAGGCGGGCTCGCTCGGCACGACCCTCTTCGGCCGCGACATCGGCAGCCAGGGCGCGGTGGCGCTAGTCGGCGGCGCACTGGCGGTGGGGACCTTCCTGGCCACGGCGGTCGGCACCCGGCTGCGCATCCGCCGCCCGACCGCCCTGCAATCAAGCGGCCTGACCATCACGGCCGGGGTGGCGGTGCTGACCGCGATCTTCTTCACCCTGCCGATGGTGGCACTGCTGTCGCTGGTGGCCTCGATCTTCAGCGGCATCTCAAAGCTGACGGTCGACGCGAGCATCCAGGAACGGGTGCCGGAACGGCTCCGGGCAAGCGCGTTCGCGCACTCCGAAACGGTGCTGATGATCGCCTGGGTGGTCGGCGGCGCGGTCGGCATCATCCCGCTGAACGGCCGCCTGGGCGTCTCGATCATGGCGGCGTTCGCGGTGGCGGCGGCGGTCCGCGGCACGGTCGTGGCGGGCCGCCTGCACAAGGAACGCCTGCACGGCCGCCCGGACGTGGCGATGGAAGAGCCCTCGCCGTCCGAGCAGACCCCACCCACCGAGACGATCCCGACCTCACCGGCCCCGGCCGGAGCCGCCACGGCCCGCCCACCGCGGCCACCGCGGGCATCATCGATCCCCGCCGACCGCGCGGCCCCGGGACAAAAGCCCGGCACCCAGGCCCCAGGACAAACGCCCGGCACCCAGGCCGCAGGACAAACGTCAGGCGACCAAGAGTCAGCGGCAGACGACTCAGCCGGGGGCAACCAATCCGCCGCGCCCAAGCGCCGCCTCTTCTCGCGCTCCGGCTCCCGCAAGCCGGCGACGGCGCCGCCGAGCACAAGCCCCGGCTCGGGTCGAAAAGCAACCGCACCGGCGACGCCCTCCCAAGCCGGACAACCGGATCCGACCAGGACTGACCCCACCAGGACCTCGCCGGCCAGCCGGCCGCCGACTACCGACCGGACGCCGACCGCCAACCGGGCAGGAGCGACCGGCAAGACAAGGGCGGCGGCCGGCAACACCAGCGCGGGCGCACCCAAGGACAACCTCGCGCCCCCCGGCTTCCACATCTACCGCCCAACCTCGGCCTCGAACGGCGGCAACAGCAACAGCAACGACTCCCACGACGAGACCAACCAGTGAGGCGCGACAACCCCCTGCAGCAAGACCACCCCTCGCCGCAAGTCCACCCCGCGTCACCAGCCCAACCCGCGATACCAGCCCAACCCACGTCACCAGACCAACCCGCAATGCCAGCCCAACCCACGCCACCAGACCAACCCACATCACCAGACCAACCCGCGCCACCAGACCAACCCACGCCACCAGACCAACCCACGCCACCAGACCAACCCGCGCCACCAGACCAACCCGCAATGCCAGACCAACCCGCGCCACTGGACCGGACCAAGCCGCCCGGACGCCTGCTCATCGTCACCGCAGTCGAGGCCGAGGCCGTAGCCGTCCGCGCCGGCGTCCAAGCCTCCGGTGTCGACCCCGGCACGGTCGTCGTCGCTCCCGTCGGCGTAGGCCCGGCCGCCGCGGCCGCCGGCACCGCCCGCCTCCTGGCCCTGGCCGAGGCCGCCCGGGCCCCGTACCGCGCGGTCATCAGCGCCGGCATCGCCGGTGGCTTCCCGGGCCGGGCCGCGGTAGGCACGACCGTCATCGGTGCCCGGACGATCGCCGCCGACCTGGGCGCCGAGTCTCCCGACGGCTTCCTTCCGGTGGATCAGCTCGGCTTCGGCAGCAACCTGCTCGACGCCGACCCGACCCTGCTCAAGAGCCTGACCACCGCCCTCCCCGCCGCCGTCGTCGGCGACATCCTCACCCTGGCCACCGTCACCGGCACGGCCCGGACCGCAGCCACCCTCCAGGCCCGCCACCCGCAGGCCGCAGCCGAGGCCATGGAGGGGTATGGCGTGGCCTGCGCCGCGCAGACCGCCGGCGTCCCCTTCGCCGAGTTGCGCACCGTCTCCAACCCGGTCGGCCCGCGCGACCGGGCCGCCTGGCGCCTCCGTGAAGCATTCTCCGCGCTCACCGACGCCGCCGCGGCAGCCTGTGGATAACCCTGTGGACAGTGGGTGGGGCGCGGCTGTGTGGGCGAAACTACGTGTGGCAATGCAGACACCGCTCGTTGCGGGTGTCGGCGGGCCGACCTCGTTACCGTGAGGGCGTGGCGCTTTCACTGGCGGTTTCGCCCTGCCCCAACGACACGTTCGTCTTTCACGCTCTGGTGCACGGTCTGATCCCCGGTGCCGAGCCGGTGGAGTTGACCTTCGCCGACGTGGACGTCACGAACATCGCGGCCGAGCGCGGCGCGTTCGACCTGGTCAAGGTCAGCTTCGCGGCGCTGCCGTGGCTGCTCGACGATTACGAGTTGCTGCCCTGCGGCGGTGCGCTCGGCCGGGGCTGCGGCCCGCTGGTGCTGACCCGCGGCGACGGCCGGTTCGCCGACGGCGATCTGACCGGCGCGACGGTGGCGGTGCCCGGCGACCGCACCACGGCATACCTGTTGTTCCGCCTCTGGTCGGAAAAGCATCCGCCGGCCCGCATCGAGGTCGTCCCGTTCCACCAGATCATGCCCGGGGTGGCCGAGGGCCGGTTCGACGCCGGCCTGGTGATCCACGAGGCCCGCTTCACCTACCCCCGCTACGGGCTGACCGCGCTGGCCGACCTCGGCGAGTGGTGGGAGGGCGACACCGGGCTGCCCATCCCGCTGGGGGCGATCCTGGCGCGCAAGGGCGCCGTCGACCCGGCCGAGGCCGCGGAATGGATCCGCAAGTCGGTCAGCATGGCCTGGGCCAACCCCGACGCGAGCCGCGAGTTCGTGCTGGCCAACGCGCAGGAGATGGAGCCGGAGGTGGTGCGCCGGCACATCGGGCTCTACGTCAACGAGTTCACTCTCGACCTGGGTCCGGAGGGGTTCGCCGCCGCCGACGCCCTGCTCGGGCGCGCGACGGCGGCGGGACTCACCCCGGCGGTCAAACCGCTGGGCTAGCGGGTGTCTAGACCGCCAGTTCGCTGGCGACCGCGTGGACGAGCTGCGCGACCTTCTCGGCCGTGCGCTTGTCCGGATATTTGCCGCGGCGGAGATCCGGCTGGATCTTCGCCTCCAGCACCTTGATCATGTCCTCGACCATGCCGTGCAGTTCCTCGGCGGGCCGGCGACGCAGCTGGGCTATCGTGGGCGGCGCGTCCAGCACCTTGACGCCCATCGCCTGGGCGCCCTTACGGCTGTCCACCACGCCGAATTCCAACCGCTGACCGGCCTTCAGGTCCGCGGTCCCGGTGGGCAGCGCGCCCTTGGGCAGGAAAACGTCCCCGCCCTCGTCACTGGTGACGAACCCGAAACCCTTTGCCGCGTCGTACCACTTCACTCGACCCGTGGGCACCGCTGACCTCAACTTCACTCATTGGACTCGATTGCTCACCGCAAGGTTATCCAGCGCCCGAGCCGGGCCCAACCGTTATCTTTCGCAGCAGCGCCGGGAAGCCGGTCAAGTCGGACAGCACGTACGCCGCACCGGCCTCCTGGAGCTCGTCCTCACCACAAGGGCCGGTGGCGACACCGATGCCGGAGACCCCGACGGTGCGCGCGGCGACCATGTCGGCGACGTGGTCGCCCACGTACCACTCGACTCCGTGCTCGGTCAGCGCCGCCGCCTTGCCCTCGGCGAACAGGTCACCGGCGAGTTCGTCGGCGGTCATGCCGAGATGCGCCAGGTGCAGGGCGGCGAGCCGGCCCAGCTTGGACGTGACGATCACCACTCGCAGGCCCTGCGCGCGAACGGCCGCCAGCGCCTCGACGGCTCCGGGAGCCGGGACCGTCGGGGCGATCGCATAGTCCGGATACAGCGCCCGGTAGGTGGTGACCGCTTCCTCGACCTGATCGGGCGGGAACCACTCGGCCAGCTCGGTGCGCAGCGGCGGACCCAGCCGGGTGACGGCGAGGTCGGCGTCGACCCACACCCCGGTCTTCGCCGTCAGCGCGCGGTAGGCCTCGCGGATGCCCGGCCGGGAGTCGATCAGGGTCATGTCCAGGTCGAACCCGACAGCCCCCGTCATGATTGAGGCGACCCCGTCACAGCTTGGTGATGGCCTTGTAGGTCAGGCGCTCGACCGGCAGCGGGAAGCTCTGGTCGTCGCCGAACGGCGACGGCGCGGCCGGCCGGTCGGAGATCAGCTCGGACACGGCGAGGTGGCCGTCCTTGATCGGAGACTGCTGACCAGCCGCCTTCCGCGAGCCCGAACCCGACGTGCCCGGCACCTTGTTGTCAGCCCCCACAGGTCACTCCCCTTGAATCTCGCTCGGTCCGGCCACGCCCCGGACCCGGCACCATCGTCCCATGGCGGCTAGCGTTGAGAACGATGGCCACCGCATTCGCCGACCAGCTCCGGTCGCTCACCGATGACGCCCTGGGGGCGCTGATCCAGCTGCGCCCGGATCTCGTCGTGCCCGTACCTTCCGATGTCTCCGCGTTGGCCGTCCGCGCCCAGTCCCGGGGCTCGGTGACCCGCTGCCTCGATGCGCTGGACGAGTTCACCCTCGCCGTGCTGGACGCGGCGCGGCTCAGCCGGGCCGAGGAGACCGCGCTGACCTCGGTCGCCGCGATCGTCGAGCTGGCCGCCGCCACCGCCGGCCCGGCCGACGTACGGGTGGCGATCGACCGCCTGCGCGCCCGGTTCCTGCTGGTCGGCCCGGAGGACGCGCTGCAGATCGTCGGCGCCGTCGACGAGGTCACCTCGCCGTATCCGGCCGGTCTGGGCCGCCCCGCGGACTATCTGGACCCGCAGACGGCGGCCCTGTGCGCGGACCGGGCCAGGCTGCGCCGGGCCGTGCTGGCCGCGCCGCCGGGCGCCCGGGCCGTGCTCGACCGGCTCGCGGCCGGCCCGCCGGTCGGCGCGCTCAGCTCGGGCGGCAGGATCGCCGAGCCGGTGCAGTGGCTGATCGACCAGCACATCCTCGTGCCGGTCTCCGAGGCCGGCCGGGCCCCGCGCCCCGACGGCGAGCTGGTCGAGTTGCCCCGCGAGGTGGGGCTGCTGCTGCGCCGCGACTCCGGGCCGCTGGGCCTGCTGCGCCCGCTGCCGCCGGCTCCCGAGGGCCCGGTCCGCGAGCCGAAGTCCGTGGACTCGGCCGGCGCCGGGCAGGTCATGGAGGCGGTCCGGTACGTCGAGACGCTGCTGGAGGCGTTGTCGGCCGAGCCAGCCGCCGTGCTGAAGACCGGCGGGCTGGGCGTCCGCGACCTGAAGCGGCTGGCCCGCGCCGCAAACCTGGACGAGCCCGCGGCCGCGCTGCTGATCGAGGTGGCGTACGCGGCCGGCCTGATCGGCGAGGCGGACGCCGCCGGCACCGGCCGGGGCGTCACGAACAGCCGGGCGGCCGGCCTGGTCGACGAGATCTTCCTGCCGACCGGCGGGTACGACCTGTGGCGGGCGCTGAGCATCGCGCAGCGCTGGGAGGCGCTGGCCAACTCGTGGCTGGCGATGACCCGGCAGCCCGGCCTGGTCGGCCAGCGGGACGAGCGGGACCGGCCGATCAACCCGCTGGCACCGGACGCCGAGCGGGCGGGCGCACCGCAGGCCCGCCGGGAGGTGCTGGCCGCCCTGGCCGCCCTCCCGCCCGGCGCCGCGCCCAAGGCCACCGAGGTGCTCGAGCTGCTGGCCTGGCAGGCGCCCCGCCGGGCCCGTGGCCGGGAGGCGGCCCACCGCGACGTGCTGGCCGGGGCCGCCACGCTGGGCGTGACCGGGCTGGGCGCGCTGACCTCGTACGGGCGACAGCTGTGGACCGAGGCGCCGGCCGCCGACACCGACCCGCTGGGGGCCGGCCCGGGTGGCGGCCGGGTGCCGGGCGCCTCGGAGGCCGTCCGTGCCCTCGACGCGCTGCTGCCCGCGCCCGTCGATCACGTGCTGGTCCAGGCCGACCTGTCGGTGGTCGTGCCGGGCCCGCCCGAGCCCGAACTGGCGGCGGAGCTGGACGTCGTCGCCGAGCCGGAGTCCGCCGGCGGCGCGAGCGTGCACCGGGTCACCACGGCCAGCGTGCGCCGCGCCCTGGACGTCGGCTACAGCGCCGCCGACCTGCACGGGCTCTTCCAGCGCCGGTCGCGCACCCCGGTGCCGCAGGCGCTGACCTACATGATCGACGACGCCGCTCGCAAGCACGGCGGCCTGCGGGCCGGCTCGGCGGGCTCCTACCTGCGCAGCGACGACGAGGCGCTGATCGCCGAGGTGCTGGTCGACAAGCGGCTGGGCACGCTGGCGTTCCGCCGGCTGGCCCCCACGGTGCTGTGCAGCCCGCTGCAGCTCGCCCGGCTGCTGGGTGCGCTGCGGGACGCCGGTTTCGCCCCGGTCGCCGAGGACGCCGCCGGGTCGGCCGTGCTGGCCCGGCCAAAGGTGCGCCGCGCGGTGACGCGTACCCCGGTCTCCTCCCGGCTGGGCGACCAGGCCGGACCGCCGATCCTGGCCGGACCGCGCCTGGCCGGCGTGGTCGAGCAGATCCGGCGCGGGGATGTCGCGACCCGGGCGGCCCGCCGCGCGCCGGTCACGGTCCGGGCCGCGAACGGCCAGCAGGTGCCGGGGCTGACCTCGGTGCAGGCGCACACCCAGGCGATGGCTGTCCTGCAGCAGGCGGTGCGGGACAAGGCCCAGGTCTGGGTCGGTTACGTGGACTCGCACGGCGCGACCCTGTCGCGGCTGGTGCGGCCGGTGTCGCTGAGCGCCGGCTACCTGCGCGCGGAGGACGAGCGGACGGAGACGCTGCACACATTCGCGCTGCACCGGATCACGGCCGCCGTGGTGGAGGAGTGACGGCCGGGACCGCGCGCCCCCGTTACCCTGCTCGCGCGCGACCCGCCCGCCGTCCGCTGGTGCTGCTTGGTTAAACGTGCTGCTTGGTTAAACGCCGAACTTGAGCGAAGCGTTGCACATGGGATCAACCTTCTTCAGTGCGTTGCCCGACCGCGGCGAAAACCCATGCGAGTTCGTCGCCCAAGTGGCCGTGTCACACTGGAGGGTCTTCTCTCGCTCGTCGAAGGGCACCTGGTGACCGGCGGACCATTGATCGTCCAGTCCGACAAGACTCTGCTGCTGGAAGTCGACCACCCGGACGCGAAGGCGTGCCGGATGGCGATCGCCCCGTTCGCGGAGCTGGAGCGCTCCCCCGAGCACATGCACACCTACCGGCTGACGCCGCTGGGCCTGTGGAACGCGCGCGCCGCCGGGCACGACGCGGAGGGCGTGGTCGACTCGTTGATCAAGTTCTCCCGCTACCCGGTGCCGCACGCGCTGCTGGTCGACGTCACCGAGACCATGGACCGGTACGGTCGGCTCCAGCTGATCAACGACCCGTCGCACGGGCTGGTCCTGCGCGGCCTCGACCGGATCGTGCTGATCGAGGTCGCCAAGAGCAAAAAGCTGGCCGGCATGCTCGGCGCCCGTCTCGACGACGAGACGATCGCGGTGCACGCCTCGGAGCGCGGCCGGCTCAAGCAGGCGCTGCTCAAGCTGGGCTGGCCGGCCGAGGACCTGGCCGGATACGTGGACGGCGAGGCCCACGAGATCAACCTGGCCGAGGACGGCTGGCACCTGCGGTCATACCAGCAGGAAGCGGTGGACGGCTTCTGGGCCGGCGGCTCCGGCGTGGTCGTGCTGCCCTGCGGCGCCGGTAAGACGCTGGTCGGCGCGGCCGCGATGGCCACCGCGAAGGCGACCACGCTGATCCTGGTGACCAACACGGTCGCCGGCCGGCAGTGGAAGCGTGAGCTGGTCGCCCGCACGTCGCTGACCGAGGACGAGATCGGCGAATATTCCGGCGAGCGCAAGGAGATCCGCCCGGTAACGATCGCCACCTACCAGGTGCTCACCTCGCGGCGCGGCGGCGCGTTCACCCACCTCGACCTGTTCGGCGCCCGCGACTGGGGCCTGGTCATCTACGACGAGGTGCACCTGCTGCCGGCGCCGATCTTCCGCTTCACCGCCGACCTGCAGGCCCGCCGCCGGCTGGGACTGACCGCGACCCTGGTGCGCGAGGACGGCCGCGAGGGCGACGTGTTCTCGCTGATCGGCCCGAAGCGGTACGACGCGCCCTGGAAGGACATCGAGGCGCAGGGCTGGATCGCCCCGGCCGAGTGCACCGAGGTCCGGGTCACGCTCACCGACGCCGAGCGGATGACGTACGCGGTGACCGAGGCCGAGGAGCGCTACCGGGTGGCGGCGACCGCCCGCACCAAGCTGCCGGTGGTCCGCGCCCTGGTCGAGAAGCACCCCAACGAGCAGGTGCTGGTGATCGGCGGTTACATCGACCAGCTGCACCAGCTCGGTGAATATCTGGACGCCCCGATCGTGCAGGGCTCGACCACGAACAAGGAGCGCGAGCGGCTGTTCGACGAGTTCCGCTCGGGCTCGCTGAAGACCCTGGTGATCTCGAAGGTCGGCAACTTCAGCATCGACCTGCCCGAGGCCGCCGTGGCGATCCAGGTGTCGGGGACGTTCGGTTCCCGGCAGGAGGAGGCCCAGCGGCTGGGCCGGGTGCTACGCCCGAAGGCCGACGGCCGCCAGGCGCACTTCTACACGGTGGTGTCCCGCGACACGATCGACACGGAATATGCCGCGCACCGGCAGCGCTTCCTGGCCGAGCAGGGCTACGCCTACACGATCGTCGACGCGGACGACGTGCTCGGCCCGCCGCTGCCGCAGGTCGACTGACCCGTCCGAGGCCATCCGAAGCGCCGACGGCGGGGTGTGATCACTCGGCCGTCGGCTGCGGCTCGGGCGCGACCGGATCGGGCCGCTCGGGGGCGGCCGGCACGGCTCGCTCAAACTCGGCCCGATCCTGCTCGCCCACCGTCGCCACGGGAGCCTCGTCGACGGTCGCGCCCGAGGTCAGCATGAAGGCTCCGGCCAGGCAGCCGAGCAGCACGAAGACCACGGCGGCGATCGCCACCCCGACCACCACGCGCAGCCCGGTGCCGTTTTCCTCCTTGGCTGCGGGCGGGGGCGCGAACGGGGGCCCGACGACCGGCGGCGGCCCGTCGAACGGACGGTATCCGGCGTAGGACGACTGGCCGAAGCCCGCCGCGGGCGGGAACGGGCCGGCGGCGTACGCGGGCGGCGGCGAGTCCGGCGGCGGCGGGATGGGCGGCAGGGGCCGCACCGCCGCCCGGGTCGCCCCGGCATAGGCGAGCACTTGCCGGCGGGTGTCGCCGATCCCGGCCTCCTCGTATGCCGCGGCCGCCACGATCTCCGGGCTGCCGAGCCGCTCCAGCAGCTCCAGCACGTCGCTTTCCGAGGCCACGGCCCGTTCGACGCGCTCGTTGGTGATGTGCGCCTCGATCTCCGCGAGCAACTCGCGGCGCTGCAGCACCGGCAGGCCGGAGAGCCGCAGCTCCAGCTCGTGCAGATACTCCGCGACGGCGTCTTCGGTCTTGTTGCTGCTCATGCCCCACCGGTCCCTACGAGACGGTCGACGGTCTGTCGAAAGGAAACCCACTCCGAGCGGAAATGCTCCAGCGCCGACCGCCCGGTGTCGGTGAGCGCGTAGTAGCGCCGCGGCGGCCCGGACGGCGACTCGCTCCACTTGCTGTCCAGCCAACCCACCCGGCGCAACCGGGACAGCAGCGGGTAGATCGTGCCCTCGGAGGCGGCGAGGTTTCGCTCCTCGCCGAAGCGCCGGACGATCTCCGTGCCGTAGCGGTCCTCGTGCTCGACCATGGCGAGCACGCAGAATTCAAGCGTCCCCCGCCGGAGGCTGGTGGAGAGCTGCGCGACATCGGCCATGCGGCACAGGGTACCTTGCCATGCAAGGTAGCTCAATGACGAACCGGTACGGGTGGCCCCGGCTCCAGCAAATCGGCCAGCAGATCGCCGTGCAGCTCCACCCGGGCCAGCACCTCGGTCGCGCCGAACTGCCGGACCGGCACCGAGCCCAGCGCCATCTCCCCCACCTCGTCCCAGGTCAGCGGGGTCGAGGCGGTCGGCCGCTCCATGGCCCGCAGCGAGTACGGCGCCACCGTCGTCTTCGCCGCGCTGTTCTGGCTCCAGTCGATGAAGACCTTGCCGGGCCGCACCGCCCTCGCCATCTTGGCCGTGATCGACCCCGGCACCCGCGCCGACAGCTCCTCGGCGACCTGCCTGGCGTACTCCGCGACGATCTCGGCGTCCTGCGTCCCGGCGATCGGCACGCACAGCTGCATGCCCTTCTTCCCGGAGGTCTTGGGATGGGCGGTCAGGCCGTCCTCGGCGAGGCGGTCGCGCATCAGCACCGCGACGCCGCAGCACTCCTTGAGCCCGGCGGGCGCACCCGGGTCGAGGTCCACCACCAGCAGGTCGGGGTCCGCACCGATCCGCCACTGCGGCGTGTGCAGCTCCAGCGAGGCGAGATTCGCCACCCAGACCAGGGTGGCCAGCTCGTCCACGACCACGAAGTCGATGGTCTCGCGGGCCATCGTCGAGCCGGGCACCGGCAGCGTCGCCAGCCGCACCCACGGGGGCGTCCCGCCCGGCGCGTTCTTCTCGAAGAAGTGCACGCCGGCGACACCGTTGGGGTAGCGGATCCGGGTCAGCGCGCGCCCGCGCAGGTGCGGCAGCAGCACCGGCGCGACCCGGGTGTAGTAGTCGACGACCTCGCCCTTGGTGAAACCGGCCGCCGGATACATCAGCTTGTCAAGGTTGGACAGCTCGAGGTCGCGCCCCTCGATCCGCACAGCGAAGCGCTCACCCATCGTCGTCCTCCTCGGCACACTCATCCGGAGACTTATCCGGGCGCAGGCGCAGGAAACGCGGGAACCGCAGCCGGCCGTCCGGGGTCCGGTTGCCGTACCGCACCTCGGCGACCAACTCGGGGCGCACCCAGTGCGCGCCCCGGGCGTCCTCCCGGGGCACCGCGTCGGCCACGAAGGGCGACTCCGGGGTCGCCAGCGGCGCGAGCGCCGACAGCAGCTCCCGTTCGGCCCTCGCGCCGATGCCGCCGCCGACCCGGCCCCGGAACAGCAGCCGCCCGTCCGGCCCCGGCACGCCCACCAGCAGGCCGCCGAGCTTGCGCACCCCGGGCCGCCAGCCGCCCACGACGTAGTCGCCGGTCCGATCGAACTTGATCTTGATCCAGTCCGGCGACCGGGTGCCCGGCAGATACGGGGTGTCCAGCCGCTTGGCCATGACGCCCTCGAGGTGGTTCTCCCGGGCCGCGGCCTCGGTGGCGGGCCCGTCGGTGAACGCCGGTGGCACCATCCAGTGCCCCGCCGGAAGGTCCAGGCTCTCCAGGAGGGCCCGCCGGTCCGCGTACGGGAGGTGGAGCAGCGGCTCGCCGCCGTACCGGAGCAGGTCGAAGATCATGTAGGTGACCGGCAGGGTCACCGCCAGCCGGGCCGCCCGGCCCGGGTCCCGGACGTGCATCCGCTCGGCCAGCGCGGTGAACGACGGCCGCCCGGCCGCGTCCAGCACGACCATCTCACCGTCCAGCAGCGAATCCGGCGGCAGCGACAGCCCGGCCACCTCGGGATACGCGAGCGTCACCACGGCACCGGAGCGCGCCCACAGCTGCGGCGGGCCGCCGGCGAAGGAGGACAGCACCCGGACGCCGTCCCACTTGAACTCGTAGCTCCAGCCCGGCCCGCGCGGCATCGGGCCCGCGGTCGCGAGCATGGGCGAAAGCGGTGCACCGGGCACCCGATCACCATAGGCAGAGCGAACACCTTACGCAGGCGTCTCACTAATGCGATCCTTTGATCGAGGGCTGCTCACGGGTGGGTAGGAGTCGATATGCGAGCGATCTGGAAGGGCGCGGTCTCGTTCGGCCTGGTGTCGATCGCCGTCAAGCTCTTCTCGGCGACCGAGGAGAAGGACATCCGCTTCCATCAGGTGCACCGCACCGACGGCGGCCGGATCAAATACAAGCGCACCTGCTCGATCGACGGCGAGGAGGTGACCTACGACGACATCGCCAAGGGCTACGACCTCGGCGGCGGCGAGATGGTCATCCTGACCGACGAGGACTTCGCCGAGCTCCCGCTGACCACCTCGCGGGCGATCGACGTGCTGCAGTTCGTGCCGGCCGAGCAGATCGACCCGCTGCTGTTCGCCAAGGCCTACTACCTCGAGCCCGAGGGCCAGGCCGCCAAGCCCTACGTCCTGCTCCGCGACGCGCTGACCGAGTCCGACCGGGTCGCGATCGTCAAGGTCGCCCTGCGCCAGCGCGAGCAGCTGGCCACCCTCCGGGTGCACGACGACGTACTGGTGCTCAACACGATGCTCTGGCCGGACGAGGTCCGCACCCCCGACTTCGGCTTCCTCGACGAGGAGATCGAGACCCGCCCGGCCGAGCTCGCCATGGCCAGCTCCCTGATCGACTCGATGGCCGGCAGCTTCAAGGCCGACGAGTTCACCGACAACTACCGGGCCGCGCTGCAGGAGGTCATCGACGCCAAGGTCGAGGGCCGCGAGATCGTCGCGCCCGAGGAGGCCGAGGAGGCGCCCGCGGCCGCGGTCGACCTCATGGCCGCGCTCAAGGCAAGCGTCGAACGCGCCAAAAAGGCCCGGGGCGAGGCCCCGGAGGAGCGGGCCCGCGATATCTCCGCGACCCCGATCGGCGCGGCCAAGTCGGCCGCCAAGAAAACCCCATCCGGTACGGCTACCAAGTCGACAACCGCAAAGAAGTCGGCAGCGGCCAAGAAGGCGACTCCCGCCGCGAAGGCGACTGCCGCGCCGGCCAAGTCCACAGCGGCGAAGAAGGCCCCCGCGAAGAAGGTCACGCCCGCCACCAAGGCAGCGAAGAAGTCCGCCTGACTAGGCTGGCCCCGTGGCATTGACGTGGGCTGAGTCTTATCTGGGTCGGGTCCGTACGAGCGTCGGCGACGCCGACACGATCTTGTTTGTGGGTGCCCGGGGCGTGATCCTCGACGAGCAGCACAGGATCCTGCTGATCCAGCGCTCAGACAACCACCGCTGGGCCATCCCGGCGGGCGCGATGGAGCTGGGCGAGAGCATCGAGGAGTGCGCGATCCGCGAGGTCTGGGAGGAGACCGGCCTGCGCGCGACGTCGCTGACCCCGTTCGCCTTCCACACGTCGTACACATACACCAACGAGTGGGGCCACACCTACCAGCAGATCCTCATGTCGTTCCGGATCCACACCTGGGAGGGCGAGCTGCTGAGGGTCACGGACGAGTCGGTGGACGCCGGTTTCTTCCCGCTGGACGCGCTGCCCGGGCCGAAGTCGTTGATCCTCGACGAGGTGCTGGCCGACCTGGCCACCTTCGAAGCCACCGGCCGGATGGTCCTGAAGTAGCGTCTCCCCGCCGGGTCAGCCCGGCGGCCGACCGGCGAGGCCGTGGCGCATGGACCTTCGGCTGTGCGCCACGAGAGCCTGCTGCGCCCGTCAGTAAGTGCGGTTCCCGGCTTCGGCGCGGGCGAACGCGGGGGTCCGCCGGCGGTTGACCAGTTCGCCGCCGTACCAGGCGCCGAAGACGGCGCCGGCCAGGGCGAGCAGTTCGACCGCGACCAGGCCGCCGCCGGCGACCCGGTCGGCGGTGCGCATGCGCAGCATCAGGATCACCGCGAAGACCAGCAGGACGCCCATGTTCACCAGGCCCTGCAGCACGCCGGACCGCTTCGCGGGGGTGCCGTTGCGGACGAACATCAGGTCGACGGCCGAGGCCGCCGCGGCCAGCACACCGCCCACGAGGCCGGCGAGGACGTTCCAGTAAGCGAGCACGCCGAGGATGTCGGGACCGCCGAAGACGTTGCCGAGGTCGAAGAGAACGGCCATCGCGAACAGGCCGAGCGGAAACATCACCAGGACCGGTTGTACGGCCTGATCGGCGATCCGGAGTCTGCTGTCCATGCCGGCTGTACCCTCCCTCTACCTGCTCGTTCAGCAACGTCGACAGTTCGGCTACCCGGTGACCGGGCCGGTGAAACGCACCGTGTCGACGGTTACTTCCATCGATAGAGCGTGATGTCTTATCGTTGCCCAAGATCCGGCCCGCGCCGTGCGCGCCGGTTGCCGGAAGGTGTGCCATGGAATTGGCAGCGCAGATCGTGGTCGGCCTGGTAGCCGCCATCCACTTTTACATCCTCGTCCTGGAAATGTTCCTGTGGCGGACAGATCGGGTGCGGGCCACGTTCGGTACCACCAAGGAGTTCGCCGAACAGAGCGCGACCATGGCCGCGAACCAGGGCCTCTACAACGGTTTCCTGGCAACCGGCCTGGTCTACGGCCTCATCTCGGACGATCTGACGTTCCAGGTATTTTTCCTCGCGTGCGTCGCCGTGGCGGGCATCTACGGCGCCCTGACGGTCACCTACCGGATCCTGTTCGTGCAGGTCATCCCGGCTGCGCTCGGCCTGCTGCTGGTGCTCCTCGCGGCCTGACCACGCATACGGCCTGTACGCAATCTGCGAGGTAGCAGGTTGATGTATGGCTTTCAGCCTGGTGGCGTGTTCTACTAGAGAAGGCAACAAGGGCGGAGCAGGAGAGCAGAATCAACGGCACCCGGCGGCAACCGGGTGCCGTTGTCGCCTCCAGAGGCCGTCTGTGAGAAGCACGAGCGAGGCGGGGAATTCTCTCTGCGCCAATGGTGGCTCGCCTTCCCTCTCCTCGCAAGGAGTAGAGGAGGGGAGTTCGCCATGCGCATCTATTACCGTGGGCCCGACGCCGTGGTGACCAGCACCGTCTTCGCAGGCCGCGCCCCCGCGCCGAGGTACGCGATCCGCGACCTGCGGAACGTCCAGATCAGCCGGGTGGAGCGGTTCGAGCCCTCCGTCGCCCATGCGGCGGCCGGCCTCCTGATCATCGCGGCGGTGGCGTGGCCGCTCTGGCAGGCCTCTCCGCTGTACGCCCTCGCCCTGGTCGCACTCGGAATGCCGGCACTGGCAGCGGGAACGGTGATGTGGCGCCTGCGGCCCCAGACATTCCAATTGCGGGCGACCTACCGCGGGGCAGCCGTGGAGTTGTATTCGTCGGGAGATGAGCGGGTCTTCAACCAGATAACCCGGGCGCTACGCCGAGCCATCGAAGACGCCCGCCCACCGGCCGTCTGGACGGGTGCGGATGCGGCTTGACCTGCGAAAACGAGTTGAGTCTTCAATCGGCTTGTTCGCAATCTGCGATATGGCATGTTGAGGTGTAGCCGACGGACTGGTGGCCGTGGTCTAATTTGTCACAGGCAGAACGGGCGGAGTTCGAAGGGGAGACACACCAAACGGCACCCGGCGGCAACCGGGTGCCGTTATTGCCCTCGGGCTCCGATCGCTACCGCGAGGTGGGAATTCTCTCCGAGCCGCGAATCTTGGCTTCCCCTCCTCGCCGAGGAGCACGGAAGGAGTCATGATGCGCACCTACTACCGCGGATCCGATGCTCTCGTGACCGACGACCACTTCGTCTGGCGCGCTTCCTCCACCCACATCTTCGCCATCGGCGAGCTGCGCAACATCGTCATCGTTCGGGGCCCGCTCACCGGAGTGAGCCAGGGCCCAGCCCTGGCGGCCGGCGCCGGTCTCCTACTGCTCGCGGCAACGAGCTGGATGCTGTTCGGCTCCGCAGTGGGCTACACCGCGACCGCGGCGGCGATCCTGTTCACCTTGATGATCATGTCGGTCACGGGCCGGCGCACCACTCGGCTGTGGCATCTGCTCGCGACCTACCGCGGCGGGACGGTGACCATCTATTCCGCCCCCGACCTCCGCGTTTTCAACCAGGTCGCCCGCGCTCTGCGCAGAAGCCTCGAAAACACGCACCCAGTCAGAAGGCCCGAAAACACCCACCCCGTTCGGAGAAGGGAGGACCTGGCCGCGGCCTGAGATCACGGACCGTCCCAGGCGGGTGACATGTCACGTTTTGATGAAAGCCGTCCGCCCACCGTCGCGCCCTGATATGACGGTGAGTAGCATGGCACGCGACCTCGCTGGATGCCTGCTGGCAATCAGCGAGGTCGCACATTGGCACACCCGACTCCTGTCGCTTCAACGATGAAGGACCTATGGCTGAGGCAGTCTCGCCCACCGTCGCGCGCCGTCGCGTGCGTCTGGCTCTGCGCGAGGCACGCGAAGCCGCCGAGCTGACTCAGCAACAAGTGGCCGATCAGATGGAGTGGTCACTCAGCAAGGTCATTCGGATCGAGAACGGCGACGTCTCCATTGCTCCGAACGATCTCCGCCCACTGCTGGGATATCTGGGCATAAAAGATAAATCAGTTGTCAGTGCGCTGCTCATCGACGCCCGGACCGCTCGCACCCGGCAACGGCAGGCCTGGTACCAAAAACCGCAGATGCGAGAGCTGCTCAGCGACCCCTACCGCAAGTTGATCGAATACGAAGCGGAAGCCACGGCGATCCGCTACTTCTCGATCAATTTCTTTCCCGGCCCGATGCAACTTCCGGCCTACTCGGAGGCGTTGTTCCGGCCCTTCGGGGACGAAATCCCGGAAGAGAAGGTCCAGGTCCTACTCGAAGCACGACGACTGCGCCGAGAGGCGCTACTTTCGCGCGCCGGATCCGTTGAACTGTTCGTGCTGTTGGACGAGTCAGTGCTCATGCGCACTATCGGTGGGCTGCAGGTCTTTACCGACCAGTTGCGAGAGACGCACCGGTTGGCGACCTCTAGCGTGATCAAACTCCGGATGATCCGGTTCGATTCGGATCTTCCCATGTCCAACAACGCCACATTTGATCTGCTCTCGCTCGACACCCAGGACGCCGAAGGGATGCTCCTCTACCGCGAAAACGGGCTGACGGACGAGGTCGTAGAAACACAATCAAGCACGCGGCGACACCGCTCACGGTACGACAAGTTGTGGCAAGAAACTGTGCACGAGTCAGACACGATCGACTTCGTACAGGCGAGAATTCGCACACTCGAGGCGGCCGCCATAGATCGCCGACAGAAACCCCAATAATTCGGTCGCCACGTCGGCGCTCGGATTACGTCCGGCGTGGGGTCAGCTCGAAAGGCGAAAGATGAACAACCTCGTGCCGGCATGGCAGAAGAGCAGCTTCTGCGGAAACACGACCTGCGTCGAAGTGGCAAGGGTCGATGCGGACACCTACCTGGTCCGCGACTCGAAGCGACCCGACGAACCCGCCCTCTCCTTCACCGGCGAGGAGTGGACGGCGTTCGTCGCTGGCGTGCAGGCTGGCGAGTTCACTTTCTGATGGCCCGTTAGCCGCCCTGCGCACGCAAGATAGCCTAAATCGTGCGCAGGGTGGACCAAACCTGATCACATAATGGGTGATTAGCCGCATTCACGGCACGGATGACGGTTCATTCACTCCTGCCCTCTGCCGCCTCTGTTCGTCGTCCCTTACCGTGTTATTCGGGGAACCGTCGCAGAGGAGCAGGCATGAACAACCAAGAGCAGCCGACATGGCGCCGAAGCAGCCAGTGCGCCAACGGGACCTGCGTCGAAGTTGCCAGGGTTGACGACGGGTACCTGATCCGGGACAGCAAGAACCCGAGCCAGGAGCCGCTGAGTTTCACCGAGGACGAACTGACCGTCTTCGCCGCCGCGTTCGCGTCCGGAGAGTTCCGGAACGAGTGAGCTTTTTCGGTCGCTGATCCTTTGGCATTTCCTGCTGTGCCGCGGGCCGAGCGCGGCATACTTCGCTGGTGGGTGCCACCGGACCGCGGCCGGACAGCTTCTCTTCCCGGGTCTCTGACCCAGGGCGGTTTCTCGTGCTGCACGAGACCGCCGAGGAAATCCTGGATGAGTTGACCGAGCGCTACATCGTCGACCGGCGGGAAAGCAAGGAGCCGGCCGGGCCCACGCCCGGTGCCGAGGTCGTGCGCACCGTCCGGCTCATGCCTCGCAGTCCCGCTGCCGGGCCGCTGTCGATCGCCTTCACCGATCCCGGGATCGTGCTGCGGATCGGCCGATGGTTCTTCGAACCGCTGCCCGGCTGCGGCTGCGACGACTGCGCCGAGGACCCGGCCGAGCTGGTCGACGACCTGCGCGTCCGGGTGATCGCGCACGTCGAGGGCGGCCTGTGGGAACGCGTCCGGCGCGGGGTCACCGGATCGTGGCTCGACATCCGGCTCATCGGGCCGGGGGTGCGGGCCACCCGGCAGGCGCCGATCGACGCGGCCGAGGCCCGGGCCGCGAGGCGCGAGGGTTTCGCCGCCGCGGTGCAATGGGCGCCCTGGTCACGGCGTCCGTGACAGCGGCAGGTCGCGCGGAGTCCGAGACGGTGGGAGCGTCGCGCGGAGTCAACGACGGTGCGGTGTCTCGCGGATCATGACGCCTGGGCCGCGCGCCCGCCGAGCAGTTTGATCGCCGCTCGGACCGACGGGCGGCGGATGACGCCGGCCATGGAGAGCTCGCCGCGGCAGAACGCCTCGAAAGCGCGCCAGCCCATCGGTGTCGCCATCGCCGCGTGCATCAGCCGGGGATGCTTGGCGAAGACCTGGAACAGGCGCCGCCCGGCCGCCATCTCGGGCGCCAGCTCCCCCTTCACCTGCTGATCGTATTCGGCCAGCTGCGCCGGCGTCCGGGCCCGGGCGGCCACCTCGCCGGCCCACGTGCCCGAGCGCAGCGCGTAACTGATGCCTTCCCGGGTCCACGGTTCGAGCAGTCCCGCGGCGTCGCCGACGACCAGCACCCGGCCCTTGCGCAGCGGTGCGTCCGCGCGGCGGCAGCGCGTCAGGTGACCCGAGTCGCGCACGACGCGGCGGTCCGCCAGGCCGAGCCGGGCCAGGAAGTCCGCCAGGTATTTCTTCGTCTCGGCGCCCCGGCCCTTTTCCATGATCACGCCGACCGTGAGCTCGTCGTCCTTGGGAAAGACCCAGCCATAGGAGCCGGGGACCGTGCCCCAGTCGAGGAGCACCCGCCCCCGGTAGGCGGCCCGGTCGGCCTCGGTCGCGGCCACCTCCACCTCGAGGCCCAGGTCCTGCTGGTCGAACGTGACGCCGACGTGCCGGGAACTGATCGCGGCCGAACCGTCGGCGCCGATGACGCAGCGGGCGGTGATCGCCTCACCGTCGGCCAGCGTCACTGTGGCGGCCTCGGCGTCCTGATCGAGGTCGCGGACCTGGGCACGCTGCCGCACCTCGGCGCCCGCGGCGACGGCCGCCCGATACCAGGCGAAGTCGAAGTCGTCACGCCGCACCATCGTCAGCACCGGGCGCCCCGGCGACCGCCGGGTGAAGGCCCGGCGGCCGTTGTCGGTGAAGGTGATCGCCGCGACCGTGTCGCTGGCCGGCACGGTGATCCGGGACTTCGCCACCGCCAGGGACGTGCCGATCAGGCCGCCACCGCAGGTCTTGTAGCGCGGATGCTCCGCGCGCTCGAACACGATCGTCCGAGCCCCGGCCGAGGCCGCGGCGTGTGCCGCCGCCAGACCGCCCGGACCGGCACCGATCACGGCGACATCCCACTGCGCTACCACGAGCGCGAGTGTATCGATCAAGGCGCCTACTCGCGGATGCCGATGCCCTCGACCGGCGGGGTGCGCAGGACCCGGCCGATCGGCAGCATCGTGGCGATCAGCGCCAGCGCGACGGTGCCGCCGACGATGGTGGCCGCGCCCAGGGCCGGCACGTACGGGATCCGCTCCCCGGAGACCGCGTGGACGACCGAGGAGAGGGTCACCGCCGCGATCGCCGTACCGATGGCGAGCGCCACGCCCAGCAGGCCGGCCTGCTCCGCGTGGACCATCCGCCTCACCTGGCCGCGGGTCACGCCGACCAGGCGCAGCAGGGACAGCTCCCGCGACCGGGCCAGCGCCGCCATGATCAGCGTGTTGGCCGCCGCGAGCACCGCGTATCCGACCAGGACTGCGATCAGCAGCTTGTTGAGCCAGGCGCTGATCGCCACGTCCTCGGCCAGTTCGCCGGTGAGCTGTCGCGCGTCGACCACCGTGCTGGCCGGGTACGCCGCCGCGAGGTCGGCCAGGGTCTTACCGACCTCGGTGCCCCGGTCGGTGCGGATCAGCAGCCGGTCGTCGAGGCCGGTCGCGGTGTGCCCGGTGAGTGTCTCCGAGGCCAGGGTGACGTCGCCGAAGCCCCAGCCACGGTCGTAGATCGCGACGATCCGCAGGGTCACCGGCGTGCCGTCGCCGAGCAACAGCCGCGCGTCGTCGCCGAGCTTCCAGCCCGCGGTGTTCGCCTGCGAGGTGGACACCGCGACGGTCGAGCCCCGCAGATCCGCGAGGCTTCCCGACCGTACCCCCAGGTCCAGGGTCTGATCCGCGCCCAGCGGGTCGATACCCTGCGCGGCCACCGCCCGGGCCTCGAGCTGGCCGGGCACGATCACCGACGTGCGGCGGATTCCCGTCGCCGCGACCACCCCGGGAATCTCGCGGGCCCTCGCGGCGGCCGCCGCGGGCAGGCCGGCCCCGCCGATCAGGGCGTGCTGCGCGAGCATCCCGTCCCGGCTCTGGACCACCGTCTGGCGCTCCAGATTGTCCTGCAGGAACCAGACGGTGCCGCCGAAGCCGACCGAGAGCACCAACGCGGTCAGCACCGCGACCATGCCCCGGGCGTTCGCCCGCAGGTTCGCCGCGGCGAGGTAGCCGCTGTTGCCCCAGACCGTGCGCAGCAGCGGCGCGAGCAGCCGGGCGGCGGCCTGGTTGATCCACGGCGCCAGCAGCGCGATCGCCAGCACGAACGTGTACAGCATGCTCACCGCGGCGCCCAGGGCGGTCGAGCCGCTGGTCGCGCCGGTGAGGCCGATCAGCGACAGCCCGGCGCCGAGAAACACCAGGCCGGTCACGACCCGGGCCTTGCCGCCCAGGGCCGGCTCGACGGCCGCCTCGCCGAGCGCCTCGGTGGGCCGGATCCGGGTGGTGCGCAGCGCGGCGATCCAGGCCGAGGCCAGCGCGACAACGGCCACCGCGGCCGTCACCGCCAGCGCGGACAGCACGCCGCCGCGTACGGCGAAGGTGTCGGGGACGAACCCGCGGGTCACCAGCTCGTCGCGGGTCCAGGCGGTCGCCGCCAGGGCCGCCGGCACGCCCACCACCGCGGCGAGCAGGCTGAGCAGCCCCACCTCACCGAGGATCATGAGCCGCACCTGGCCCGGGGTGGCCGCGATCGCCCGCAGCAGGGCGAGGTCGCGGCGGCGGTGCCGGACCGACAGCCCGACCGTGCCGGCGACCACGAAGACGATGATCATCGCGGCGTAGCCACCGAACGCGGCGCCGGCCTGCACACTCAACTCCCGCGCGGCCGCGGCCTCCGGCTGCCCGACCAGTCCCCGCTCTGCTTCCACATAGGTCCGCACCGACGCGCCGGCCGCCACCCGGCGAACCGCGTCGACGACCGCCTTCCGATCTGCGCCCGGCGCGGCGAGCACGCCGATCGCGGTGAAGCTCCCCGGGTGCGGGTCGAGCCGCGCGGCCTGCGCATCGGTGAAGAACACCGCGGCCTGCGGGCCGGTCGCGGCGACGATGCCACGCACCACGAACGTGCGCTTGGTGCCACCGACGACGATCGTCGTCGGGTCACCGGGCTGCACCTTCCCGCCTGCGGCGAGCCGGGCGTCGACGGCGATCTCACCGTCTGCCCGCGGCTTGGTGCCGGCCACCAGCCGGTACGGGGCGAGCATGGCACTCGCCCACCCGTGGCCCGTGGCCGGCGTATCCGGCGAGGTCACCGACGTGACCGCGATCGAGTGGTCGCCGACCGCACCGGCGACGCCGGGCACCGCCGAGATCGCCGCGACCAGCGACTCCGGCACCCGGCCGCCCTCCGGCAGCGGCACGGTGGTGGATTCGCTCTCGCCGAAGAACTCCGGCCCGGCGACGATGAGATCACGGTTCGCCACGACCGCGACGGTCGCCGCGTACCGCTGCGGCGTGCCCTGGTATCGCAGCCCCGACTCGACGAGCAGCCCGCAGGTCATCAGGATCATGACGCCGGCGGCGAGGGCGACGAACGTCGCCACGAAGCTGCCCTTACGGAAGCGCAGCATCTGCGCGGCCAGTCCCAGCATCGGTCAGCCCTCCCGGCTCGCGACGGGCTGCCGGCGGCCGAGCCGGGCCAACTGCTCGGCGATCCGCTCGGCACCGGGCTGCGGCATGTCCCGCACGATCCGGCCGTCGGCGAGGACCATGACGCGGTCGGCATAGGACGCGGCGACCGGATCGTGGGTCACCATGATGACGGTCTGCCCGGTGTCGTCGACCACCGAGCGCAGCAGGGCCAGCACCTCGGCCGCGGTCTGCGTGTCCAGCGCCCCGGTCGGCTCGTCGCAGAAGATCACCTCGGGCCGGGTGACCAGCGCCCGGGCGATCGCCACCCGCTGCTGCTGACCGCCGGAGAGCTCCGACGGCCGGTGCCGCAGCCGATCGCCCAGCCCGACCCGGTCGACGACCTCGGCGAGCCAGGCCCGGTCCGGGTGGCTGCGGGAGAGCCGCGACGGCAGCAGGATGTTCTGCTCCACGGTCAGCGCGCCGACCAGGTTGAACGCCTGGAAGACGAAGCCGACCCGGTTGCGGCGCAGCTTGGTCAGCGCCCTTTCGGACATCGACGATAGGTCGGTGCCGCCGATCCGGACCCGGCCCGAGGTCGGCCGGTCGAGGCCGGCGGCGCAGTGCAGCAGCGTGCTCTTGCCGGAGCCGGACGGCCCCATGACGGCGGTGGCGGTCCCCCGCAGGAAGGAGGCGTCGACGTCGGCCAGCGCGACCACGGGCTGATCACCGCCGTACGTCCTGCTGACACGTTCGACACTGACGGCGATGTCTGACATGGCGGGCCCTTCCGAAGCTCTCGTGCGGTCCCCCACGACGCTAGGGAGATCGCCGGGCACTCTCGATGAAGCCAGCTGCCCGCCCCGGGTAGTGCAGGCGCTACCGTGCCGCCAGGTAGCCGGTCAGATAGGTCAGCGCCGCGGCGGCGTCCTCGCCGTCCCCATGCGGCCTGCGAAGGTCATCGACATACACGGCGACGTCGGCGAGGGCCCACCACTGCCGATGGAGGGCAATGCCCGCCGGCGTGACGGTGTGGCCGCCGGCCTCGGCATAGCGAGCGAGCACTTCCTCATCATCGATTTCGCCTGCACCGATCAGCACCTGCTCGTCCAGGTCTTGGGGCTTGTCCCGCATGGAACGCCATAGTGCCCGTTCGACTGCGCACGTGCGGCCCTGGATCCGCAGCACCTCGTCCCGAATCACTGATTCCGCTATCCACACCGTGAACGGTTCGGCGCCGTGCATCCCGCAAGAAAGCGAACGAACTCTGGAGCACTTGTTCGCCGCAGCCGAATGCGCCGCTGCCGATCAGCTCCGGTGCCGTACCGCCGGAGCCACTTCACTCCTCCGTAGACCTCGTCTGCGTCGCCGCCGGCAGCCAGGGCCGGCCCGATCTTGCGCACGAGGCGAACCACCGCCTCGCTCGCGGCCGGCATGGTCGGCGCATGCTGGCCCAGACGCAGGCGCACCTCCCCGTGCGCGGCGGTGTTCAGATGCGCGTCGACCACGCTGGTGGGCACCGGCGTGGTCGTGAGGTTTCGCCGGGCGTCCGTGATCAGGCTCCGGACCAGCGCTCGCACGATCCCAGCGAAGACGACCGAATCCTCGACGGTCAGGCAGGCGTCCGCCACCCGCACCTCCACGATCGGCAGACCGGCGGGGACCCGGGCCAGGAAGTACACCGCCGACTCATCCGGAGCCGCGCCCGCGAGGATCAGCGAGCGCACCATGCTGTCGTACCGATCAGCCCCGTCCCAGGCGCCCGGCGGCCGGAACGTCGGCCAATGCTGCTGGAGGTGGTAGCGGTAACTGGCCCAGCCGGTGTCCCGGCCATCGGCAAACGGCGAGTTGACCGTGAGCGCGAGCAGGGCGGGCAGCCACGGCCGGATCCGGGCCAGCACGTCGACTGCCTGGTCGCGATCCATCACCTCGATCCGCACCTGGCAGGCGCACCCGCGGCCGGCCACCACGGCGTCCGGAAACCAGCCGGCCAGCTCGCGGTATCGCGTCTCGTCGGTGACCGCGCCGAGCGGTCCGGCCGCGAATGGCGGGGCGCCGACCGACACGAGGCTGGCGCCCGCCCGACGCGCGGCATCCCCGGCTTGCAGTCGAAGCCGGGACAACTCGCCGCGCAACTCGTCGAGACTCCCGCAACCGGCCGTGTCCGTCACCAACTGATACGCCAGGAACCCCGGCCTGATCCGGTCTTCGTCCCGAGCCAGCCCAGCCACGAATGGCGCCGACGGCACCACCGCGCCGTCCGGCCCCAGGAGCAGAAACTCTTCGGCCACCCCGATCGTCAGCATCCGGCCTCCTCGCTGGAGTTCATGACCAGGAGGCTCCCGGAAACACGGCACCACCCGCCTCATCCGCCGAGGGTGACCGCATCGCTCCGCTTCCGGGGAGGTCGATTTGTGGCATGCCAAGCGGTAAAGCGCTGAACCTCACAACCGCCGTACAGAGCCTGGGGTGCAGTGACAGCTGTCAGTAGCCTCAGCGGACGCGCACCGGAAGAGGGTTCTGCTCTTGGAAGCTCGCACCGACACCGCCGCCGCGAAGGTCTCGCTGGGCCGCATTCTCCGGTTGTTCCGTCCACACCGGCCACGGCTCGCCGTGGTCATCGGGATCATCGTGGTGTCGTCAGTGTTGGGTATGGCCTCGCCCTTCCTGCTGCGTGAGATCATCGACCGGGCGCTGCCCGAGCGAGACGTGACGCTGCTGGTCTGGTTGGTCGTCGGCATGGTGGCGGTCGCCGCGGTGACCTCCGTGCTCGGCGTCGGGCAGACCTGGATCGCCACCACCGTCGGCCAGCAGGTCATGCACCGGCTGCGCGTCGACGTCTTCACCCACCTGCACCGCCAGTCCGTCGCGTTCTTCACCCGCACCCGCGCCGGCGAGGTGCAGTCGCGCATCACCAACGACATCGGCGGCATGCAGGCGGTGGTCACCACGACCGCGACCTCGATCGCCTCGAACCTCACCACCGCCGTCGCCACCGCCGTCGCCATGGCCGCGCTGTCGTGGCAGCTCTCCCTGGTGTCGCTGGTGATCGTGCCCCCGGCCCTCTACCTCAACCGCCGGGTCGCGCGGATGCGCAAGGAGATCACCACGCGCCGCCAGCAGGAACTCGCCGACCTCAACGTCGTCATCGAGGAGGGCCTGTCGATCAGCGGCGTGCAGCTGAGCAAGACCATGGGCACCGGACCTGCCCTGATCGAACGCTTCAGCGCCTCCTCGACCCGGCTCATCGACCTGCAGCTGCGCTCCAACCTGGCCGGCCGCTGGCGGGTGGCCGCGATGAGCGTCATCCTCGCCGCCATCCCGGCGGTCATCTACCTCAGCGCCGGGCTGCCGCCGACCGCCGGCACGCTGAGCATCGGCACCCTCGTGGCCTTCACCACGCTGCAGTCCAGGCTGTTCCAGCCGCTGATGGGCCTGCTCGGCATCGGCGTCTCGCTGGCCAGTTCGGTGGCGCTGTTCGCGCGCATCTTCGAATACCTGGACCTGCCGGTCGACATCGACGACCCGGTCCATCCGGTCGAGTTGCCCAGCCCGGTCCGCGGGCGCCTGTGCTTCGAAGACGTGACCTTCGTGTATCCGGGCAACAAGACCGCCGCGGTCTCCGGGGTCTCCCTGGACGTGCCGGCCGGTTCGTCCCTGGCCGTGGTCGGGGAGACCGGCTCGGGCAAGAGCACGCTGGCCGCGCTGATCGTGCGGCTGCACGACCCGTCCGCCGGCCGGATCACCATCGACGGCATCGACCTGCGCGACCTGCGCCTGGCCGACCTGGCCTCGGTGGTCGGCATGGTGGGCCAGGAGACATACCTGTTGCACACCACCGTGCGGGAGAACCTGCGGTACGCCCGCCCGGACGCCACCGACGCCCAGATCGAGCAGGCCGCCCGGGCCGCGCAGATCCACGATGTGATCGCCGGTCTGCCGGACGACTACGACACGGTCGTCGGCTCCCGCGGGCACCGCTTCTCCGGCGGCGAGAAGCAGCGCATCGCCATCGCGCGGACCCTGCTGCGCGACCCCCGGATCCTGGTCCTGGACGAGGCCACCAGCGCCCTGGACACCTCGACCGAGCGGGCCGTACAGCGCGCCTTCGAGGAGCTGGCCCGCGGGCGGACCACGGTGACGATCGCGCACCGGCTGTCGACCGTGCGCGACGCCGACCAGATCGCGGTCGTCGACCACGGCCGGATCATCGAGACGGGCACCCACGACACCCTAGTGTCGGTCGGCGGCCGCTACGCCGCCCTGGCCGCCTAGTCGCGTGACGCTGGCCGCGTTTATCTGATCTCTCGCTCTCGCAGAGGCGTGACCTGCGAGAACGGGGAACCTCCGGCTCGATCGCGGATCAGGTATCCAACCATCACGCGACACTAGTTCGGCAGCCGCCGTTCGGGATCTTGGCTCGGGTCGGTGACCGCAGCGCTGAACAGGATCGGCTCGTCGCTGATACAGGCGAGGTCTGCTTGCGCCCCGAGACAGACGTAGAGCACGGAACGGTGGCGTGCTCCGACGACGCGGCTGGGGCGGCGATCGTCAGCGCTGCTGTCGCGTATCGAGGAGGCCGGGGCTGGGTTATCCACAGGGCACCCGTTCTGTCGTACGTTTGTTCTAGGTTGGTCGGGTGTTGGAGTTGGTGTGCGAGACCCGCCGGGCGGCTGCCGCGTGTGCCGCGGCTCCTGCCTGGGCGGTTCCCGATCGGGATCTGGTCGAGTGTCTGCGGCAGGCCTGGGCCGTGGTGCAGCAGCTCACCGCGGTGACCGCGCATCTGATCTCGCAGGCGCAGTCGCGGGGTGTGCCGCGGGCGGGCGCGGCGACCAGCACCGTGGTGTGGCTACGCCAACAGTTGCGGGTCAGTCCTAAGACGGCGGCGCGGCTGGTCGCCCTGGCCGATGCCCTACGAGCGCGGCCGGTGCTCGACACCGCGGTCTGCGCGGGCGCGGTGTCGGCCGAGCAGGCCACGATGATCGCGGCCACGCTCGCGGATCTACCGGGCGATCTGGGGTGGGAGGTCACTGACGAGGCCGAGAGCGTGTTGGTGGATCAGGCCGGCGTGTTCGACCCGGCGACCTTGGGCAAACTCGGTGCGCGGATCTTCGAGCACGTCGCTCCCGAGGTCGCCGAGCAGCGAGAGGCTGAGCTTTTGGCCCTGCAGGAAGCCCGAGCCCACGACAAGCGGGCGTTCACCCTCAGCCCACTCGGTAACGGTCAGGTCCGGCTGACCGGTTGCCTCGATGCTACCGGCGCTGCCACCGTCAACGCTGCTCTCGACCCGCTCTGCCACCCCCGGCGTGACCTGGCGGAGGCCCGCACACCGGCGCAGCGTCGCGCTGACGCGCTGGTGGATGTGTGTACTGGTGCGTTACGGGACGGGACGGATCTGCCGGGACACGGCGGGGACCCGGCCCAGGTCGTTGTCACCATCCCGCTGGCCACATTGACCGGGCAGTCCCCGCCAGTCGGGCAGTCCTCAGCCGGGCAGTCCAGGGCGGCCGAGCAGTCCTCAGCCGGACAGTCCAGGACGGCCGGGCAACCCCAGCCAGCCGGACAACCTTGGCCAGCCGGGCAACCCCAGCCAGCCGAGCAACCCCAACCAGCCGAACGGCGCGGGGCGGCGCGCGGACTCCGGGCCGGCGGTCCACCAACGATCACCGAACCGGCCCGTCCCGCCACCAGTGGCGGCGGTCAGACCCGCGACTGGACTCGCCAAACGAACGCCGGCACCGGCACCGGTGGCGGGGTGGGGCGACTGGACACCGGCGCCCCGATCAGCGCCGCCGAAGCCCGACGCCTGGCCTGCGACGCGCACATCGTGCCCGCCGTGCTCGGCGGCGACAGCCAAGTCCTCGACCTCGGCCGGGCACGACGACTGTTCACCGGCCCCCTACGCCGGGCCCTGATCCTCCGCGACGGCGGCTGCACCTTCCCAACGTGCGACCGACCCGCCCGCTGGACAGAGGGACACCACCTGATCCCCTGGGCCGACGGCGGCACCACCAACCTGGCCAACGCCTGCCTCGTCTGCCGCCGACACCACCGCCTGCTGCACAACAACAGCGGCTGGCAGGCCCGTCTCGGCCCCGACGGACACCCCGAATTCCTCCCACCAGCCACCCTCGACCCCGAACGCCGCCCCCAACGCAACACCTTCCACCGCCGCCAATAGAACCCACGAGGTGCGCTGAGTCGCTCCCGGAGCATCCCGGGCACCGCTTCACGGCCCGAGGCGATGGCAACGCACACCGCCGTGACGTCCCCGCCTGCGATACCAACGCCGCACGCGCCGAACCCACCCCGACGCCGCCTCGCCCTCGAACTCCAGGCATGAGGGCACAACGGCGACTGCCGTACTGGACACCATGTCCCTGTGGGTCCGGCGCCGCATCGTGGCCGTCCCCGCCGGGGCTGTCACGCGGAGTCGGCCCGCCTTCGCGGCAGCGTGCCGGTCGCCTGGCTCGCTACCGCGCCCAGCCGCGGGGCCGGGCCGGGCTACGGGACCGTATCCGCCAGGTTGACGCCGCTTTCGCTCTCCATGAGGCGGCCGGCGGCGGGTGAGTGATGAGTTGTGACCGATCGGTCACAGCGGATGCACAAGCGCAGCTCAGCGGGGGCACAAGGGCGGGGTCGACCATCGGAGGATGATGATGGTGACCTCAGCGGCCGCGGACAGCCTGACCGGCGACTCCGGACGGCCGGCCCGGATCCTGGTGGTGGACGACGAACCGTCCCTCGCCGAGCTGCTGACGATGGCGCTGAGCTATGAGGGCTGGGAGGTACGCAGCGCGGGCGACGGCACCGCGGCGCTGCGGATCGCCGCCGAGTTCGGGCCCGACGCCGTCGTGCTGGACGTGTCGCTGCCGGACTTCGACGGCGTCGAGGTGCTGCGCCGGCTCCGCGCCGACCGGCCCCGCCTGCCCGTGCTGTTCCTGACCGCGCGGGACTCGGCCGAGGACCGGGCCGCCGGGCTGCGGGCCGGCGCCGACGGATACCTGACCAAGCCGTTCAGCCTGGAGCAGGTGGTGGGCCGGCTGCAGGGACTGGTCGGCGTCACCGGGGAGCCGGACGCGTCCGTGCTGACCGTCGGCGACCTCGCGCTGAGTGTCGAACGCCGCACGGCGCACCGCGGCGGCGCGGAGATCACCCTGACCGCGGTCGAGTTCGACGTGCTGCACCAGCTGATGCGGCACGCCGGGCGGGTCGTGACCGAGGAGGAGATCCGGGCCCAGGTCTTCCCCGGCTCCTCCGGCGGCCGGACCAACCTGGTCACGCTCTCGCTGAACTATCTGCGCCGCAAGGTCGACGGCGGCCGCGAGCCGTTGCTCCACGTCAGCGAGGCAGGCTACCGGATCGGGTCGGACTGACCGGCCGCCTCGGCCCGGCGGCGTTCGAACGGGTCGCCGTACTCGCGCACCGCGGCCCGGGCGTACGCCTGCTGGAACGTCGCCACCCGTTCCGAGCGGCCCCGGCCCAGGAAGCTGACCGCCCAGTGCAGCACCGCGGTGAGCCTGTTCTTGAAGCCGACCAGGTAGAGCAGGTGCACCGCCAGCCACATCAGCCAGCCGAGGAAGCCGGAGACCCGCAGCCTGCCCACGCTGGCCACCGCCGAGAACCGGGAGATGGTGGCCATGCTGCCCTTGTCGAAATACTTGAACGGGCCGGCGGGCTCCTTGCCGGCCAGCCGGCGCTTGATCTGATCGGCCGCATACCGGCCGCTCTGGATCGCCACCTGGGCGACGCCGGGCAGCTGGTTCAGC
Organism: Actinoplanes sp. ATCC 53533; assembly: GCF_003947245.1. Taxonomy (NCBI): domain Bacteria; kingdom Bacillati; phylum Actinomycetota; class Actinomycetes; order Micromonosporales; family Micromonosporaceae; genus Actinoplanes; species Actinoplanes sp. ATCC 53533. Next base: position 34,103 of record NZ_QHHV01000033.1, read on the forward strand.
GAGATCATGTCGCCGACGGCGAAGATCTCCGGGTGCCCGGGCAGCGTGCAGTCCGGGCCGACCTTGATCCGCCCGGCCCGGTCGGTCTCGGCACCGGCCCGCTCGGCCAGCCTGCCGGCCAGCGGCGGGGCGGCCACCCCGGCGGCCCACATCTTCGTCATCGACTCGATGCGCTGGCGCCCGCGCTTGGTGTCCACCTCGATGCCGGTGGCGTCCACGTCGATCACCTTGGTCTCCAGCTCCACCTCGACGCCGAGCAGGTGCAGCCGGCGCAGCGCGCGGGTGGACAGGTGGTCGCCGAAGGTGTTGAGCACCGCGCCGAGCGCGTCGATCAGGATGATCCGGGCCTTGCGCGGGTCGATGTGCTTGTACTGCCCCGGCAGGTTGCGGTGGGCCAGCTCGGCGATCTGCCCGGCCATCTCGACACCGGTCGGCCCGGCGCCGACGACCACGAAGGTGAGCCAGCGTTCGGCCTCGGCGGGGTCGGTCTGCAGGTCGGCCAGCTCGAACGCGCCGAAGATCCGGGCCCGCAGCTCCAGCGCGTCGTCGATGCTCTTCATGCCGGGCGCGTGGTCGGCGAACTTGTCGTTGCCGAAGTACGACTGAGACGCGCCCGCGGCGACGATCAGCGTGTCGTAGGCGACGGTGTAATCGATGCCGGGCGCCCGCACCGCGACGGTCTTCGCCTCCACATCGACGTCACCGACCCAGCCGAGCTTCACGTCGACGTTGTCCTGGCGCCGGAGGATCTCCCGGATCGGCGGGGCGATCTCGCCCTCGGAGAGAATGCCGGTGGCGACCTGGTACAACAGCGGCTGGAACAGGTGATAGGCCGTACCGTTGATCAGGGTGACGTCGACGTCGGCCCGGCGCAGCGCCTTGGTGGCGAAGAGCCCGCCGAAGCCGGCTCCGACGACCACTACCCGGTGCCGCCGATCAGATCGTTCAGGCATCACAGTCTCCGCATGTCGTCGTCGGCTTGTTCGTACGCTACCAACGACCCGGTGGATTCGGGCAAAGGCTCAGCGCGGCCTCGGCCCGGGTATGGTCCGCTCTCTAGGATGCGAGCACCATCGCGGTCGACATCGTCATTCACCAGGAGAATCGTTGCTCTCGCTCGGCGCATCAAGGGCTGTGTCCATCAGGGCTGGGTCCATCGGGTCTGTGTCCATCAGGGCTGGGTCCATCGGGTCTGTGTCCATCAGGGCTGGGTCCATCGGGTCTGGGTCCATCAGGGCTGGGTCCATCAGGGCTGGGTCCATCAGGTCCATCAGGGCTGTGTCCATCAGGGTCGCGGTCGCGGCTGGTGTCGTGGTTGTCGGCACAGGGCTGGCCGCGGGCGCGCCGGCGGCCGCCGGCGCGCCCGGTTCGACGGTGCGCGTCGCCGCTCTCGGCGACTCGTACGCGGCCGGGGTCGGTGCCGGCACCGAGCGCACCACCTGCCGGACCACCTCGGGGGCCTACGCCGCGATGTGGTCCATCACGAAGCCGCAATCCACCGAACTGAACCTGGCCGCCTGCAGCGGGGCGACCTCCTCGGACGTCGTGGACCACCAGCTGCAGGCGCTGGACGCGGACACGGATCTCGTCAGTCTCACGGTCGGCAGCAACGACCTCGGCCTGACCGATGCCGTGCGGGTGTGTGTCGGCGCGGAGCGAAGCGCCAAGTGCGTCGCCGCGCTGAAGACGATCCAGGCGGATCTGGCCGAGAAGCTGCCGGCCGACATCGCAACGCTGCTCGCGGCGATCAAGACGAAGGCGGCGAACGCCAAAGTGGCGGTGGTCGGATATCCCTTGCCGTTCGTCGAGGTGCCCGACTGCCCCGCCTTGCCCTCGGCCAAGTCGTTGCGCGACGCGGGAAACGCCGCGGTCACCGGCCTGAACGCGGTGCTGGAAGCCCAGGCGCACAAGGCCGGTGCCGAGTTCGTGACCGTCGCCGCGCCGTTCGCGGCACACGGCCTGTGCGGGACCTCCCCGTGGCTCGTGGGGCTGGAAGGGCTGAACGCGCAGACGACGCTTCATCCGACCCTGGAGGGCCAGCAGCAGGGTTATCTGCCGGCTTTCACCCAGGCCGTGGGCTCGGTCGACGACATGCTGGCGTGGATCGCCGAGCGCGACGGGCCGTCGGCACCGGATGACGCCTCGGCCGGCTCCGGCGGATGGGCCGGCTTGCCGACCACCGGTTGGTGGCTCATCGGGCTGAGCGCCGTTCTCGTCGCGATGGGCACGCTGGGCGTCGTCTTCGTGCGACGGAACGCGAACCGCGCCGCGGCCGACCGATAACCTCCGCGATCACCACCAGCGTCCGCAAACACGACCGACCCCCGCGACCACGACCGACCCCGCGACCACGACCAACCCCCGCGACCACCACCAACCCCCGCGACCACCACCAACCCCCGCGACCACCACCAACCCCCGCGACCCGCGGCGATCAGCTCTGCACGAACACCGCCGTGGTCCGGGCCGGCACGGTGAACGTGCCGGTGGTTCGGTCGAACGACGCCGCCTCGTGCTGCAGCGGGTGCGGGCCGACGCTCGCGCCCTTGAGCGCGGCGACGGTCTGGGTCGCCGCCGCCGGGGTGGCGTTGAAGACGACCGTGACCGACTTCCACCGGCGGTCGAGGCCGCGACCGTCCAGCTGCATGGTGATCACCCCCGGCGTCTCGGCGGCGCCGGAGAGCGGGAACGACAGGCGCTTCTGCACCTCGGCCGCCGTCGGCAGGCCGAAGACCGGCGATGACTTGCGGATCTCCAGCAACTCCCGGTAGCGGACGTCGGTCAGGGTCACCGCGTCGCAGCCGGGCACCAGCTTCGGATCCGCCAGCAAGGGCTTCGCGTACGGCCACTTGGCCTCGTTGTCGGCCGCCGGGGGCAGGCCGCGGCCGAAGCCGTTGCCCTTGGCGCAGTCCCAGCCGATCTGGTTGAACCAGTCGCCGGAGTTGAACGAGTTGCGGTCCAGCGACTTGGAGCGCAGCCGCTCGCTGCCCGCCGTCACGAAGCCGGCGCCCTGGCCGAGCGCGGTCGTGGCCAGCGCCACGGACTGCATCCTGGCCCGGTCCAGCGCCGAGGTCCGCTGCGGCAGCTTGTACGCCAGCGCGTCGTACAGGATCTCGTTGTCGTGCGCGTCCACGTAGGTGATCGCCTCGCCCGGCGCCGCGGTGTAGCCGGCCGGCGAGCCGTTGTAGTCCACCTGCGCCCCGGTGACCGGCGTGCCCGCGGACGAGGTGAACCGGTATCCCGCCAGGTTGCCGCTGAGCCCGACCTTGATCAGGTCCTGGTAGTGCAGCAGCCGGGCCTTCTGCTCGGCGGCGGTGCCGTTGGCCGGGTCGCCGTTCGGGTCGGTGAACAGGCCCGAGCCGAAGCCCTGGAGCCGCGGGTTGTCGTCGAACGGGCCGCCGCCGCGGACGCCGTCGCGCAGCCGGTCGTTGAACGTGCCGACGCCCGTACCCGCCATGTTCCGCTGGGTGGCCTGCACGAAGCGGGCGTCGCCCGCGACCTCGCCGAAGTCCCAGCCCTCGCCGTACAGGTAGATGCTCTTGCCGTCGACGCCGTCGCGGGCGACCGTCAGCTTGTCGAGCGCGGCCCGCACGGCCAGGATGTTCGCCTTCGGGTGGTGGCCCATCAGGTCGAAGCGGAAGCCGTCGATCTTGTAGGCCTTCGCCCAGGTGACGATGGAGTCCACGACGAGCTTGCCCATCATGGTGTGTTCCGGCGCGGTGTTGGCGCAGCAGGTGGAGTTCGCCACCGTGCCGTCCTCCAGCAGCCGCTGGTAGTAGCCGGGCACCACCTGGTCGAGCACCGAGTGCGCGGCGGTGCCGGCCGCCGACGTGTGGTTGTAGACCACGTCCATGACCACCCGCAGGCCGCTGGTGTTGAGCCCGGCGACCATCTGCCGGAACTCCTTGGTCCGGGCCGCCGGGTCGACGGCGTAGCCACCCTCGGGCGTCGTGTAGTGCAGCGGGTCGTAGCCCCAGTTGTAGCCGTCCTTGGCGGCGACCGCCGCGACGCACTTCTGCTGCTCCGCCGAGTCCGCGGGCAGCGCGGGCAGGTCGCAGGCGGGCTGCTGCTGGTCGGCGCGCCGCTCCGGGATGGTGGCGAAGTCGAAGACCGGCAGCAGGTGCACGTGGGTGGTGCCGGCCTTGGCCAGCGACCTGAGCTGCTTCATCCCGGCGGTGCCGGGGTCGGTGAAGGCCGCGTAGGTGCCGCGCCCGGCGGCCGGGACGGTGCCGTCCGCGATGGAGAAGTCCCGCACCGACAGCTCGGAGATCTGCACCTTGCCCGGCGTCGCGCCGGGCTTGCGCAGCCCGGCCCAGCCGGCCGGGGCCTGCGCCGGGTCGGCCAGGTCGGCGATCCGGCTGTGGGTGGAGTCGGCCGACAGGGCCACCGAGTACGGGTCGGTGACCGAGGCCGTGACGACCTTGTTCGCCGCGGGCTGCCAGGCGGTGACGCGGTACCGGTAGTACTTGCCCGTCCAGTCCTTCGCGCCCCGGACCGACCACACGCCGGTGCCGTCGTCCCGGGTCATCGCGACGGTCCTCGCCGGCGCCGCCGGGGTGTCGAAGAGCTCCAGCGCCACCATCCGGGCGGTGGGCGCCCAGACGGCCAGGCTGGGCCGTCCGCCGCCGAAGGTCGCGCCGAGCGTGGCCCGCGCCGCCGGGGCGTACACGTCGTCGAGGGCGCCCGCGGTCTGCACGCCGGTCGCGGCGAGCAGCTTGCCCGCGGCGTCGCGCTCGGTGACCGCGACCTGGCCCCGCAGCACCTCCTTGATCTTCTTGAGGTCGCTCAGCTTGAAGGCCGGGTACTGCCACAGGTGCGGGTTCGCGACGCGCTGGGCCTCGGTGAGCCCGTTGCGCTCAGCGCCGAGCCGGATGCTGCCGTGCGCGCCGGCCAGCTCGCCGTCCACGATGCTCAGGCCGCCCTCGGGGGCGTAGACCAGGTCGTAGACGCGGCCGTCGGTGCCGGCCCCGACGGGCTCCAGCGAGGAGCCCAGGCCGGTCTTCCAGGCGATCGTCTTCCGGTCGATCCAGACCGCGTTCGACTTGGTCAGGTCGGCGACCCCGCCGCCGGCCTTGCGGACCACGGGCAACAACCGATCCGGTACGCCGGACAGCAGCCACACCTCGCGCCCGGCCGCCGCGAAGTCGAGCCGCTGGTCGTCGGGCAGGTCCTTGGTGTCGCCCTGGTGAATGATGTAGTTCAGCCCGGTCGCACCGGCGGCCAGCGGCACCCGGAACGTCGCGCCGAACGTGTCGGTCGCGGCGGGCGGCAGCGGCGCGGACCACTCGGTCGGGTTCGCCGCGCCGTCCCACACGTGCAGGCCCCAGCCCGCGTAGTCGCCGTCGGCGCGCCGGTAGTGCACGATCGCCGTGTTCTGGTCCTGCTCGACGGCCGGCCCGGTGGTGATCACCGCCGGGTCGCCCTGTTTGAGCCAGACCTCCGGGGTCCTGGTGGGATCCAGGAAGCGGTCGGCGTCGACGTCCTTGACGCCGTTCTTGTCGACCACGATGAAGCCCACATTCTTGGCGCCGGGCTTGAGCTTGACCCAGGCGAACCGGCCGTACGCGTCCACGCCGTCGAACGGCTGACCGGCGGGCCAGGTGGTCTGCGCCGACGGGTCGATGTCGCCGAAGGCGTAGAGCCCCCAGTCGGCGTAGTCGCCGGCGGGCCGCTGGTAGTGCACGATCGCGTAGTCCGGGCCGGCCGTCACCGCCGGGGTGCCGACCTTGATCCGCGTGCTCGTCGCGGCCAGCCGGCCCTTGCTGTCCCGGACCACCGCCTTGTACCTGACCGGTGTGGCGCCGGCCAGGCCGGTCAGGTCGTGGAAGATCCGGTACGGCGCCCGCTGCGCGGTGCCGAGCAGCCGCCACGGGCCGTCGCCGACCTGCGCGGCGAAGGTGACCGTGGACAGTGGATCGCCGGTGACCGCGGCGGTCAGCTCGGTCCGGGTCGGCACCAGGGCGCCGGTGGATCCTGGATCGCCGGTGACCGCGGCGGTCAGCTCGCTGCGGGTCGGCGCCGGCGCCTGGGCGCCGGCGGCCGGAGCAGTGAACGCGACGGTGGGCGCGGCCGTGGCCTGGGCGATCGGTTTCGCGGCCCGGTAGACCACCGTGGACAGCGCCGGGACGGTGACGGTCACCTTGCCGTCGGCGCCGGTGGCCACCGTGCCGGCGCCGCCGTACAAGCCGGCGAGGGAGGCGTTCGGCGTCCACGTGTCGAGGGTGACGGTCTGCGGGGTGGTGGCGTTGTTCGACGCGACCACGTACTCGGTGCGGGTCTTGCGGTCGATCCGCGAGGTCGCGAAGACGCCGGGGCCGTCTGCCGCGTACCGGGTGATCTGCAGGCCGTTGGTCAGGGCCGGGTTGGCCTCGCGCAGCGCGGCCAGCGCGCCGATGGCCCGGTAGAGCGGGTGGCCGGTCTCGTAGTTGGCCACCGCGTGCGTGCGGTCGGTGCCGAGCAGGTCATCGTCGAGGTAGTCCGGCGACTTGCTGGCGAACATGTCCTGCCGGGCGTCCTTGTCGCCGCCGGGGCCGGTGAAGCCCTGCTCGTCGCCGGAGTAGACGACCGGCTGGCCGCGGGTGAGGAACATCAGCTCGTGCGCGAGCTGGTCGCGGCGCAGGTGGGTGGCCGGGTCGGTGCCGCCGCGGGCGACGAACGAGCCGATCCGGCCCATGTCGTGGTTGCCGAGGAAGGTCGGCAGCCGGTCCGCGCCGGTGTCGCCGGTGGTGTAGAGGTCATCCGCGGCGTACAGGTCGGACAGTGCCTTGGCGGAGCCGCCGTCGGCGGTGAACGTCTTCGCGGCCGCCTGGAAGGAGAAGTCCAGGATCGCGGGCAGGCCGCCGCGGCGCACGTAGGTCGACTCGACCTCCTGGTCGGCGCTGTAGACCTCGCCGAACATGAAGAAGTCCGGCTTGCCGGCCTTGCGGGCGGCCCGGTCGATGCCGTCGGCGAACCGCGGCCAGAAGTCCAGGTTGGTGTGCTTGACGGTGTCGAGACGGTAGCCGTCGATGCCGGTCTTGGCGATCCAGTCGCCGTAGATCTCGGTCATCCCCCGGAGCACCTCGGGGCGCTCGGTGAACAGGTCGTCGAGACCGAAGAAGTCGCCGTACTCGCTGTTCTCGCCGACGAACGTCGAGTCGCCGCGGTTGTGGTACATCGTCGGGTCGTTGAGCCAGGCCGGCTTCTTGACGGCTCTGTCCCCGGCGTCGCTGTCCCCGGCGCCGATCACCGGCGTGTACGGGAACGAGCCGGCGTTCAGCGGCGGGAAGGCGCGGCTGCCGTCGGCGTAGTTGCGGTCCTCGAACTCCCGCCCCTGAGCGTCGACGTGCGGCGAGGTGGCCTTGTCCACATAGGTGTACTTGTCCTCGGCGTACTTGATGACGTCCGCGGTGTGGTTGACGATGATGTCCAGGTAGATCTTCATGCCCCGCCGGTGCGCGAGCTTGACCAGCCGCTCCAGGTCGGCGTTGGTGCCGAAGTGCGGGTCGACCTGGGTGAAGTCGGTGATCCAGTAGCCGTGGTAGCCGGCCGAGATGTCGTTGCCGCTGCCCTGCACCGGCCGGTTCTTGAAGACCGGGGCGAGCCAGATCGCGGTGGTGCCCAGCCCCTGGATGTAGTCCAGGCCGTTGATGATCCCCTGCAGGTCGCCGCCGTGATAGAACCCCTTGTCGACCGGGTCGTAGCCGGTCGCGAGCCGGTCACCGGGCAGCTTGCCGGTGTCGTTGGACGGATCGCCGTTGGCGAAGCGGTCGGGCAGCACGAAGTAGAACTGCTCGGCGGGCGCCGGCTCCGCGTCGAAGCCCCAGCTCGCGAGGGTGGCGGGGGTGGGCTCCACGGGCGCGGCGGCGCGCGCGGGCGCGACCGCGGCCACGCTCAGCAACACGCCCAGAACGACGGACCAAACGGCAGCCGGACGCCGTCTGAACAGGAGGGTTTCCACGATGAGGCCTTCCTATGGGGGCGACGACGCACGCTAACCCCCGGCGGATGGACCTTGCAAGACTTTGCAGTAACTGCAATGCAATTACATCGCATCGCGCAAGAAACACTGTGGACATGCCCGGCGGATCAGCGCACCGCGGCCTCCTGCTCGCTTTCGACCTGCTGGTTCCACTCGCGTTTGGTCGACTGCCAGCCGTCCTCGTTCAGGCCGCGCCGCCAGTAGCCGGAGATGGACAGTTGGGACATCGGCAGGCCCCGCTCGACCCGCAGCAGCGCTCGCAGGTCCTTGACGAAGGCGGCCTCGCCGTGGACGAACGCGTGCACCTCGCCGGCCGGGAAGGCGCACCCGCGAACCGCCTCGACCAGCGTCTCGCCCACCGGCCGGCCGTCGCGGTGCAGCCAGGTGATCTCGGCCGCCGCGGGGCTCTCCAGCTTTTGCTCCTCGGCCGCGTCCTCGACCTCGATGAACGCCCGCACGGTCGCGCCGGCCGGCATGGCCTCCAGCGCAGCCGCGATCGCCGGCAGGGCGCTCTCGTCGCCGGCCAGCAGGTGCCAGTCAGCGTCCGGGTTGGGGGCGTAGCCGCCGCCCGGGCCCATGAAGCGGACCGGGTCGCCGATCTGCGCGGCGGCGGCCCACGGCCCGGCGATGCCCTCGTCGCCGTGCACCACGAAGTCGAGCCACAGCTCCGGCACCTCGGGGCGCCAGCGGCGCACCGTGTATGTGCGGACCAGCGGCTGTTGGTCGCGCGGGAGCGTCTCGCGGATCACGGCGAGGTCGAACGGCTCCGGGTAGCCGACCCCGGCCCGCGGAAACAGGATCTTGACGTAGTGGTCGGTGTGCGCGCCGGCGGTCAGCCCGGTCAGGCCGGCACCGCCGACCACGATGCGGATCATGTGCGGGGTGAGCTGCTCGACCCGGGTGACTTCCCCGATCGTGGCCGCCCGGACTGGCCTGTTCGGCATGAGAACACATCCCTCTTGGTCTCGGTCCGGGTAAGGCTACCCTTACGAAACCACCGGGCGGTGATTCTCGGTCCCGAGCCGCTCGCGGGAGAGCGCCAGCGGCAGCAGTGCCACCAGCACCATGACGGCGCCGAGCGGCAGCAGGTCGAGGTTGACACCGATCCCGGCGAAGCCCAGCAGCACCACGATCGGGCTCCAGACCGGCAGCCGGCGCGCCAGGACCAGGCGGACGAGCAGGACCAGCAGACCCACCTGGAACAGCAGCGGCCCGGGCACTTCCAGCGCGTCCGGCAACGGCGCCGCCGAGCGGAAGCCGGCGGACAGGTCGCCGGCGATCACCCACAGGAAACAACCCGCCCCGAACAGCGCGGCGGCCGTCGCGGCGTCGACGACGGCCCGCCGCCACCGGGCGACCGGGCGGTCCAGGCCGCGCAGCGCGACGGCGAGCACGGCGAACAGCACGATGGCGACGAAGAACGCGAGGTGCCCGAGATCCCAGGCCGGGCCGTCGTGCCGCTGCCCGTCCAGGCCGTCGACCACCCGCAGCAGGCCATAGACCAGCATGAGGGCCGGGGCGGCGAACGCGCACAATCTGACGAGTCTCGGCATACCCGCAGCCTGCCGGTGAGCGCCCTCAGCACACATCCGGGATTGACCCCGACACGACCCCGAGAGTCATGGCATGGTGTCCGGAGAGGAGGGTGCCATGCCCGGGGACCGTACGTTCGTCATCGCCGGCGCGGGACTCGCCGGCGCCAAGGCCGCCGAGACCCTGCGCGGTGAGGGCTTCACCGGCCGGATCACGCTGGTGGGCACCGAGCCCGAGATTCCGTACGAACGGCCGCCGTTATCCAAGGGCCTGCTGCTCGGCTCGACCGAACGCGCCGACGCGTACGTGCACGACGCGGCCTGGTATGCCGCCAACGACGTGGATCTGCGCACCGCCACCACCGTCAACGCCATCGACGCGGAGAAGCGCCGGGTCCGGCTCTCCGACGGTGACGACCTCGGCTACGACAAGCTGCTGCTCGCCACGGGCGCCTCGCCACGCACGCTCGGTGTGCCCGGCGCCGGGCTGGAGAACGTCATCTCCCTGCGTACCCTCGCCGACTCGGACCGGATCGCCGCGGCCGTGCACGGGGGCACCCGGCTGGTGGTCGTGGGTTCGGGCTGGATCGGCCTCGAGGTGGCCGCGGCGGCCCGCCTCCGCGGCGCCACCGTGACCGTGGTGACGCCCGCCGCGCTGCCGCTGCGCGGCGTCCTCGGTGACCGGCTCGCGAAGGTCTTCGCCGCCCTGCACCGCGAGCACGGCGTCGACTTCCGCTTCGGCGCCCGGATCCACGAGCTCCGCGGCGGCCCCGAGGTGGCGCAGGTGGTGCTCGCCGACGACACCACCATCAACGCGGACGTCGTGCTGGTGGCCGTCGGCGTCACCCCGAACACGGCCCTGGCCGACCAGGCCCGGCTCCCGGTCGACAACGGCGTCCTGGTCGACCGGCAGCTGCGCACCGCCGACCCGGACATCTACGCCGCCGGGGACGTCGCGACCGTCGACCACCCGCTGCTGCGGGCCCGGCTGCGCGTCGAGCACTGGGACACCGCCCTGCACGCGGGACCGGTCGCGGCGCGCGCGATGCTCGGCCAGGACGCCCAATGGGACCGGCTGCCCTACTTCTTCACCGATCAGTACGACCTGGGCATGGAATACGCCGGCTGGGTCCCGCCCGGCGCCGAGGCCGAGGTGGTGATCCGCGGCGACGAGCAGGGCCGCGAGTTCATCGCCTTCTGGACCGTCGACGGTCGGGTCGCCGCCGGAATGAACGTCAACGTGTGGGACGTGACCGAGCAGATCCAGGAGTTGGTCCGCGCCGGGCTCGCCGGGAGCACCGTCGACCCGGCCCGGCTGGCCGACCCGGAGGTCGCACTGCCGAGCCTGCTGCCATGACCGCCCGCACCGAGCGGCACCCAGCCGCACCTGCCCACGACCCCGCAGGCGAGGACCAGAAGGCCATGGCCAAGGAGACACAGCCATGACCGCCCACACCGAGACGGGCATGGTCAAGGGGGCACTGCCATGAGCGACGCCCTGGCGCGGCTGCGCCGCTGGGAGGAGTCCGGCGCGACCTGGCGGGTGCTGGTCCGCACCCCGGAGTCCGTCGAGATCGCGCTGCTCACCTGCGACGCGGGCGAGGAGGTCGACCGGCTGCGCAGCGGTGACCGGGCCGTGCTCGACCACGTGGCCGCCCGCGAGGACGCCTGGGAGCGGGACGCCTGACCGCGCGGTCCCGGGCTGGATCGCGTTTGCGAAGATCGGGCGATGTCGCGTCCGCCGTCCGAGGTGCAGGAGCACCCGGCGGAGGTTTCCTCGCATCCGGGCGTTTCGCGGTGGTTCCGGCTGGCCCTGGTCGGCGTCTCGGTCGGTGCGCTGGCGGTGGTCGGCCTGCGCGGGCGGCTGCCCGACCCGGGCGAGTTCATCGCGGCCCTCGCCGGCGCCGGGTACGGCTGGGTCGCGGTCGCCGCGCTGCTGCAGGTTGTCTCGCTGGCGGCCTTCGCGTTCCAGCAGCAGCGCCTGCTGGACAACCTCGGCGTCCGGCTGCGGGTGCGGCGCCTGATGGCCATCACCCTCGCCCGCTCGGCGCTGTCGATCAGCCTGCCCGCCGGGGCGGCCGTGTCGACCGGCTACGCGATCCGCGAATACCAGAAGGCCGGGGTGTCCCGGCGGATCGGCGCCGCCTCCGCGGTCGTGTCCGGGCTGGCCTCCATCGGCGGCCTCACGCTGCTCTACGTCGTGGGCGGTGCCGGGGTGCTGGCCCGCGATCCGGACACCTACCTGAGCTGGCGCCCGCTCGTGGTGGTCGCCGCGCTCGCCGGGATCACCACCGCCGGGATAGTGCTCGGACGGTGGTTCTCCGCGCGACCGCGCCGCACCCCCGCCGGCCCCAGCGCCGGCGCGGTGCGGGACAGCCGGGCCGGCCGGCTCGTGATCCGGCTGCTGGGCTCGGCCCGCGGTGCCTGGCAGGCCGGCGCGGGGCTGCGGGTGCGCGACTGGGCGGTGGCGCTGGCCTACGCCGCGGTGAACTGGCTGACCGACCTGCTCTGCCTGGCGGCGGCCACCCGGGCGCTGGGCCTGCCGGTCGGCGTGACCACGCTGGCCGGGATCTACCTGGGCGTGCAGATCGTGCGGCAGGTGCCGCTGACGCCGGGCGGGGTCGGCGTCGTCGAGACCGCGCTGGTCGCCGGGCTCACCGCGAGCGGGGCGACGGCGATCAGCGCGGCCGCCGCCGTGCTGATCTACCGGCTGATCTCCTGCTGGCTGATCATCCCGGCCGGCGGCCTGGCCGCGATCGCCCTACGCCGAGCGACCACAACCCGCCCAGAATGAGACCACCCCAGCCCCCATCACCCTGCAACCGCGACCGCCCGCGCCAGGCGACCACAGCCCGCCCAGGATGAGACCACCCCAGGCAGCACCACCCCGCAACCACGACCACCCCCGAGCCAGGCGACCACAGCCCACCCAGGATGAGACCACCCCAGGCCCTCATCACCCCGTAACCGCGACCCCCCGCGCCGGGCGATTAGCTCGCGTCCGGCGTGATGCTCCCCCCGGCGCGGGTGACCGTCACGATCTGGTGCTTGGTCAGGGGCTGGTCGCTTTGTGAGCTGGCGTCGCTCAGCGCGCAGAGCACGTTCAGCTCCGGCATGTAGCCGGTGACGCTGCCCCGGGGTGTGTCGTAGCCGATCGCCCGGTAGCCCCACACCGTCCGGGTGCTGCCGTCGCGGGCGTGGCTGGTGATGTCGATCAGGTCGTATTCGCTCAGTCCGCGCTCGGCCATGTCCGCGCGGTTCATGAACAGCAGTGTGCGCAGGTTTTTCACGCCGCGGTAGCGGTCGTTGTCGGAGTAGATCGTGGTGTTCCACTGGTCGTGCGAGCGGACCGTGGACAGCATCAGGCGGCCCTCCGGCGGGACCACGTCGGGCAGCGGCGCCGGGTGGAACTCGGCCTTGCCGGACGGGGTGAGCCAGACCCGCTCGCGGGCCGGCTGGGCGAGCCGGAAGCCGAGCGGCTCGCGGACCCGGGCGTTGAAGTCCTCGAAGCCGGTCAGCGCCGCGGCCATCACGTCCCGGATCTTGTCGTAGTCCTCGGCGTATGCCTCCCACGGCGTGGCCGAGGACGGCATGGTGGCGCGGGCCATGCCGCAGATGATCGCGCACTCCGACTGCAGATGCGGCGACGGCGGCTTGCGCTTGCCGTACGACAGGTGCACGTAACTCATCGAGTCCTCGACCGTGACACCCTGCTCGCCGGTGGCCCGGACGTCCTTCTCGGTGCGGCCCAGGCAGGGCAGGATCAGCGCGCGCCGGCCGTGCACCAGGTGGCTGCGGTTGAGCTTGGTGCTCACCTGCACGCTCAGGTCGGTGTTGCGCAGCGCCGCGAAGGTCGCCTCGGTGTCCGGCGCGGCGAGCACGAAGTTGCCGCCCAGGCTGACGAAGACCTTGACCGCGCCGGCCCGCATCGCCTCGATGCTGGCGACCGTGCCGAGGCCGTGCTCCCGCGGCGAGGTGATGCCGGTGGCCGCGTCGAGCTTGTCCAGCCATTCCCCGGTCGGGTGGTGGTTGACGCCGCAGGTGCGGTTGCCCTGCACGTTGCTGTGCCCGCGGATCGGCGACGGGCCGGCGCCGCGGCGGCCGATGTTGCCGCGCAGCAGCAGCAGGTTGATGATCTCGCGCATCGTGTCGACGCTGTGTTCCTGCTGGGTCAGGCCCAGGCACCAGGCGATGACGCTGCGCCGCGAGGCGATGTATTTGCCGGCCAGGTCGCGGATGATCTCCTCGCTGACCCCGGACTGCCGGACGATGTCGTCCCACTCCGTGCCGTCGACGAGCTTGCGGTACGCGTCGTACTGGTCGGTGTGCTGCTCGATGAAGTGCTGGTCGACGGCGTCCTGTTCGAGCACCACCTTGGCGACGCCGCGCAGCAGGGCCAGGTCGCCGCCGATCCGCGGCTGCACGTTCATGGTGCCGGTCGGGGTCGCCTTGAAGGTGCCCATCGCGACGAAGTCGTGCGGCACGATGGTGCGCCGGCTGGCCGCCTCGATCAACGGGTTGACGTGCACGATCTCCGCGCCGCGCCGGGACGCCTTGGCGAGCGAGGAGAGCATCCGCGGTGCGTTGGAGGCGGCGTTGACGGCCATCAGGATCAGCAGGTCCGCCGACTCCCAGTCCTCCAGGTCGCAGGTGCCCTTGCCGGTGCCGATCGCCGCGGTCAGCGCCCGGCCGCTGGCCTCGTGGCACATGTTGGAGCAGTCGGGCATGTTGTTGGTGCCGAACTCGCGCACCCACAGCTGGTAGAGGAACGTGGCCTCGTTGCTGAGCCGCCCCGAGGTGTAGAAGGTGGCCTCGTGCGGACCGGCGAGCCCCCGCAGGGTGTCGCCGACCAGGGCGTACGCGTCCGTCCAGGAGATCGGGACGTACTTGTCGGTGCCGGGGTCGTAGCTCAGCGGCTCGGTGAGCCGGCCCTGGTTCTCCAGGTCGAAGTCGTTCCAGCCGTTGAGCTCGGTGACCGTGTGCTCGGCGAAGAAGGCGGCGCCGACCTCCTTGCGGGTCATCTCCCAGGTGACGTGCTTGACGCCGTTCTCGCAGAAGTCCAGGTGCAGGCCGTTGCGGTCGTCCGGCCAGGCGCAGCCGGGGCAGTCGAAGCCGTCCTTCTTGCCGCTGAGCTTGAGCTGGTTCATCTTGAGCACGGCGTGCGGGGCGCCGAGCGGCTCGCGGGCCTTGGCGATGATCTGGGCGACGCTGCGCGCGGCGCCCCAGCCGGCCGACGGGTGGTGCTCGTCCTGCTGGGAGAAGTCGCCGCCCCGGTTCGGTCCGCGACCCGCCGCGGGAGTGTCCGGGGAGCCCTGAGCCAGGCGGTCTCCTGGGATCTCGGTCATGTCTGCTCCTTCTCCGCACGTGCCCTTATCGCCAAGCTTCCATGGCTTCGGGCATTTCGCCAACCGCAAGCACGATAGCTACGGAAACAGTGGTCGCGAGGGCTTGCCTGCTGCGGATTCGGTGAAAAGATGTCTCCGCGAGACGGGATATCTCTGCGGGAGGCCGGATGACCACCAAGAGCACGCTGACCAACTTCATCGGCGGGGCGGCGGCCGCGCCGGCCGACGGCCGGTACGAGGACCTGATCGACCCGTCCACGGGCGAGGTCTTCGCGGCCGCGCCGGTGTCCGGGCAGGTCGACGTCGACCGGGCGATGGCCGCGGCCGCCACGGCGTTCGAGCAGTGGCGGGAGACCACCCCGAGCGAGCGGCAGCGGGCCCTGCTGCGCTTCGCCGACGCGGTGGAGGCCCGGGCCGGCGACCTGGTGGCCGCCGAGTCGCAGAACACCGGCAAGCCGCTCGGACTGACCGCCAGCGAGGAGCTGCCGCCGGCCGTCGACCAGATCCGGTTCTTCGCCGGCGCGGCCCGGCTGCTGGAGGGCCGCTCCGCCGGGGAATACCTGGCCGGCTACACCAGCTACGTGCGGCGCGAGCCGGTCGGCGTCTGCGCGCAGGTGACGCCCTGGAACTACCCGCTGATGATGGCGGTGTGGAAGCTGGCCCCGGCCATCGCGGCCGGCAACACCGTGGTGCTCAAGCCGTCGGACACCACCCCGGTCACCACGATCATGCTGGCCGAGATCGCCGCGGAGTTCCTGCCGCCGGGCGTGCTGAACGTCGTGGTCGGCGACCGCGACACCGGCCGCGCGCTGGTCGCGCACCCGACGCCGCGGATGGTCTCGATCACCGGCTCGGTGCGCGCCGGCATGGAGGTGGCCTCGGCCGCCGCGGCCGACCTCAAGCGCACCCACCTGGAGCTCGGCGGCAAGGCCCCGGTGGTGATCTTCGACGACGCCGACGTCGGGGCCGCCGCCGCGGCGATCGCCGAGGCCGGCTACTTCAACGCCGGGCAGGACTGCACCGCCGCGACCCGGGTGCTGGCCGCGCCCGGCGTCTACACCGACTTCGTGGCCGCGCTGGCCGAGCAGGCCCGGGGCACCCGCACCGGCGTGCCGAGCGACGAGGACGTGCTCTACGGCCCGCTGAACAACGCCCGGCAGCTCGACCGGGTCGGCGGGTTCATCGACCGGCTGCCCGACCACGCCAGCCTGGAGGCCGGCGGCGGCCGGGTCGGCGACCGCGGCTACTTCTACTCCCCCACGGTCGTCTCCGGGCTCCGGCAGACCGACGAGATCATCCAGGACGAGGTGTTCGGGCCGGTCATCACCGTGCAGCGCTTCACCGACGAGGACGAGGCGGTGCGCTGGGCCAACGGCGTCGAGTACGGCCTGGCCTCCTCGGTGTGGACCCGCGACCACGGCCGGGCGATGCGGATGACCCGGCGGCTGGACTTCGGCTGCGTCTGGGTCAACTGCCACATCCCGCTGGTCGCGGAGATGCCGCACGGCGGCTTCAAGCACTCCGGGCACGGCAAGGACCTTTCCGTGTACGGCCTGGAGGACTACACCCGGATCAAGCACGTCATGCACAGTCTCGAGGGGTGATTCCGCCATGACCGACCGCACCGAGCTGCGCCTGACAGAAGGCGCAGACTGCCGCAACGGCGAGGGCCAGGAGGGCATGGCTGAGGTGACCCAGCGTTCGGAGGAGTTGCACAAGCGCAGGCACGCGGCCGTCGCGCGGGGCGTCACCTCGATGGTGTCGTCCTACGTGGACCACGCCTCGGGCGGCAGCCTGCACGACGTCGACGGCCGCGAATGGATCGACTTCGGCTCCGGCATCGCCGTGACCAGCGTCGGCAACGCGGCGCCCCGGGTGGTGGCGGCCGTCCGCGAGCAGGCCAAACGGTTCACCCACACCTGCTTCATGGTCGCGCCGTACGAGTCGTACGTCGCGGTGTGCGAGCAGTTGGCCGCGCTGACCCCCGGCACGTTCGACAAGCGGGCGGCGCTGTTCAACTCCGGCGCCGAGGCGGTGGAGAACGCGGTCAAGGTGGCCCGGCACGCGACCGGCCGCCAGGCGGTGGTGGTGTTCGACCACGCGTACCACGGGCGGACCAACCTGACGATGGCGCTGACCGCGAAGTCGATGCCGTACAAGCACCGGTTCGGGCCGTTCGCGCCGGAGGTCTACCGGGCACCGATGTCGTATCCGCTGCGGGACGGCGGGCTGGCCGGGGCCGAGGCGGCGGCCCGGGCGATCGACGTGATCGAAAAGCAGGTCGGCGCGGCCAACGTGGCGGCGGTGCTGATCGAGCCGATCCAGGGCGAGGGCGGCTTCGTGGTGCCCGCCCCTGGCTTCCTGCCCGCCCTGGCCGGCTGGGCGCGCGAGGCCGGGGCGGTGTTCATCGCCGACGAGGTGCAGACCGGCTTCTGCCGCACCGGATCGTGGTTCGCCTGCGACGACGAGGGCGTGCAGCCGGACCTGGTGACCACGGCCAAGGGGATGGCCGGCGGGCTGCCGCTGGCCGGGGTGGTCGGCCGCGCCGAGTTGATGGACGCGGTGCACCCGGGCGGGCTGGGCGGCACCTACGGCGGCAACCCGATCGCCTGCGCCGCCGGGCTGGCCGCCATCGAGACGATGCGCGAGCTGGATCTCAATGCCGCGGCGCGGCGGATCGAGGCGCTGTTCGTGCCGCGGCTGACCGCCCTCGCGGCGGACGATCCCGGCATCGCCGAGGTGCGGGGCCGGGGCGCGATGCTGGCGATCGAGCTGGTCAAGCCCGGTTCGCTGGAGCCCGACCCGCTGCGCACGGCGGCGGTGGCCCGGGCCTGCCACACCGCCGGCCTGCTGGTGCTGACCTGCGGCACCTACGGCAACGTGCTGCGGTTCCTGCCGCCGCTGGTGATCTCCGACGATGAGATGTCGCGCGGGCTCGACATCCTCGCCGCCTCACTGCTCGCGCAGCTGCCAGGGTGAGCCGTATTCGATGAGCTTGTCGAGGAAGGGCACGGCGTCGAAGGCCTCCGGGCCCAGCACGCCGGCGGCGCGCCAGGCCCCGGTGGCGAGCAGTTCCAGGGCGATGACCGGGTTGACGGCGGTCTGCCAG
Source organism: Actinoplanes sp. ATCC 53533 (assembly GCF_003947245.1). Lineage (NCBI taxonomy): Bacteria > Bacillati > Actinomycetota > Actinomycetes > Micromonosporales > Micromonosporaceae > Actinoplanes > Actinoplanes sp. ATCC 53533. Next base: position 52,049 of record NZ_QHHV01000033.1, read on the forward strand.
ACCACGGCCTGCGAGCCGTATTCCCGCATGGACCACTCGTTGTCGACGACGTGATAGAGGTAGACCGAGCGCGGCCGGCCGTCCCGGCCCGCGCCGGTGACCAGGGTGCCGGCGCAGGTGCTGCCGGTCATCTTGTCGCCGAGCCCGGCCGGGTCGGGCAGGCAGGCGGCCACCACGTCGCGCGGTGACACCGAGACGCCGCCGACGCGCACCGGTGCCGTCCGGTCCAGGCCCAGCTTGCGCAGGGTCTTCAGGACGTCGATGAACTCCTTGCCCAGCCCGTACTTGAAGGTGACCCGCCGCGCGTCGATCCAGCGCGGGATCAGCAGCACCTCCTCGTGCTCGACGTGCACGCACTCCACCTCGCCGATGCCGCCCGGGAAGTCGAAGACCTCGGGCTCGCTCAGCGGCTCGGTGGTGAACCAGCCCCGGCCGGCTTCCCAGATCACCGGCGGGTTGAGGCACTCCTCGATCGTGGTCCAGACCGAGAACGAGGGCGCGAAGTCGTAGCCGGCCACGACCAGGTTGCCGCCGTCGCGGATGCCGATCTCGTCGATCCTCCCGAACAGGTGGTCGGCGGCGTAGCGGGCGAAGACGTCGGACAGGCCCGGCTCCACGCCCATCCCGACCAGCGCCAGCCGGCCCGCGTCCAGCCAGCGGCCGGCGGCGGCGAACTGCTCGTCACCGAGCTTCACCCCGGTCCGGGCGAACGGCTCCTCGGGATGCGGGCGGGACAGCGACATGGCCATGTCGAGATAGTCGGCGCCGGCCTCGTACGCGCCGTCGAAGATCGGCATCACGAACCGCGGGTCGACGGCGTTCAGCACGTGGGTGATGGCGTGCTCGCGGCACAGCGCCGCTACGGCTCGCGCGGAGGAGGCGTCGAGTCGCGCGGCGACGAAGCCCTTCGCCTCGTGCCCGGCGACCGCGGCGCGAGCACGCTCGATGTCGTAGTCGGCGACCACGAACTCGTCGTAGAAATCGCGGCGAGCGGCGATGCCGACGGCGGCGGTGCCCACCCCGCCGGCACCGACGAGCAGTACGCGCATGGCATGCCCTCTCCCCAAGGTCGCCCATCACGGCCCAACGAGAACCGAAATCGTGCTGCGTGCACGGTATCGCAACGGAAACACTTGTCAATCGGCCAAGATTCTGCGATAAACGCAGTCAGCAGGATCGCGTCCACCCCAGGAAAGCCAGTCGCATGCCCACAGCCGCAGCACCCGCCCGCCGCACCCGGCCGCCGCTCCACCGAGCGCGGTCCGCTCCGCCACGGAATCGCGGGATTGCCCGGAATGTGCCGACGGATTCCGTTGCCATCCGGCGGGGCGCACGCCAGAATCGCTGCGTGACGGACCTGGCGCTGGACGACGTGAACAAGCAGATCATCGAACACCTGCAGCGGGACGGGCGGATGTCCTACGCCGGGCTGGCGAAGATCATCGGGTTGTCCGAGGCGGCCGTGCGCCAGCGGGTGCAGCGCCTGCTGGACGGCGGGATGATGCAGATCGTCGCGGTCACCGACCCGCTGATGCTGGGCTTCGCCCGCCAGGCCATGGTCGGGGTCAAATGCGTCGGCGACATGCGGGTGATCGCCGACCAGCTCGCCGCGATCCCCGAGGTCGACTACGTGGTGATCTGCGCGGGCGGCTACGACCTGCTGGTCGAGCTCGTCTGCACCGATGACGAGCACCTGCTGCGGCTGCTCAACGAGGCCATCCGGGCGGTGCCGGGCGTCACCGGCACGGAGACGTTCATGTATCTCAAGCTCGCCAAGCAGACCTACGCGTGGGGGACCAGATGACGACCGAGCCGCTGCACACCGAGCCGCTGCACACCGAGCCGCTGCACACCGAGCCGCTGCACACCGAGCCGCTGCACACCGAGCCGCTGCACACCGATCTGTCCGGATCCGCCCGGGATCACCTGTGGATGCACTTCACCCGGATGTCGACCTACACCGGGCCACAGGCCGGCGAGGTGCCGGTCATCGTGCGCGGCTCCGGGCCGTACATCTGGGACCAGAACGGCAAACGCTACCTGGACGGACTCTCCGGGCTGTTCGTGGTGCAGGCCGGGCACGGCCGCAGCGAGCTGGCCGAAGCCGCCGCGAAGCAGGCCTCCGAGCTGGCCTACTTCCCGCTGTGGTCCTACGCCCACCCGACCGCGGTCGAGCTGGCCGAGCGGCTGGCCGGGCTGACGCCCGGCGACCTGAACCGGGTCTTCTTCACCACCGGCGGCTCCGAGGCGGTGGAGAGCGCGTGGAAGCTGGCCCGCAGCTACTTCAAGCTGACCGGCAAGCCGATGAAGACCAAGGCGATCTCGCGGTCCATCGCCTACCACGGCACCTCCATGGGCGCGCTGTCGCTGACCGGGCTGCCGCTGATCAAGCAGGAGTTCGAGCCGCTGGTGCCGGGCGCGTTCAAGGTGCCGAACACCAACTACTACCGGCGGCACGACGAGTCGATGAGCGAGGAGCAGTTCGGCATCTGGGCCGCCGACCGGATCGCCGAGGCCATCGAGTTCGAGGGCCCGGAGACGGTGGCCTGCGTGTTCCTCGAGCCGGTGCAGAACGCCGGCGGCTGCTTCCCGCCGCCGCCGGGCTACTTCCAGCGGGTCCGGGAGATCTGCGACCGGTACGACGTGCTGCTCGTCTCCGACGAGGTGATCTGCGCGTTCGGCCGGCTCGGCGAATACTTCGGCTCCACCCGGTTCGGCTACACGCCCGACATCATCACCTGCGCCAAGGGCCTGACCTCCGGATACGTGCCGCTGGGCGCGATGATCGCCTCGGAGCGCCTGGTCGCGCCGTTCCTGGAGGGCGGCAACTCGTTCTCACACGGCATCACCTTCGGCGGGCACCCGGTCGCCTCCGCGGTCGCGCTGGCCAACCTCGACATCTTCGAGCGCGAGGACCTCAACGGTCACGTCCGGGCCAACTCGGCGCTGTTCCGCTCCTACCTGGAGCGCCTGAACGACCTGCCGATCGTCGGCGACGTCCGCGGCGACGGCTACTTCTTCGGCATCGAGCTGGTCAAGGACAAGACGACCAAGGAGACCTTCGACGCCGACGAGTCCGAGCGGCTGCTGCGCGGCTTCCTGTCCCGCGCGCTGTTCGAGGCCGGGCTGTACTGCCGCGCCGACGACCGCGGCGACCCGGTCATCCAGCTCGCTCCCCCGCTGATCTGCACCGAGGAGCACTTCGCCGAGATCGAGCACGTCCTGCGCGGGGTGCTGACCGAGGCCTGGACCCGGCTCTGAGCCGGCCCGCGGCGGAGGATCCAGGCGAGTTCGCGACATGAGCCAGTCTTTCTGGCTGGCCGCGCTGGGCGAACCCGGCCCGGCCCGGCCCGCGCTGCCCGGCGACCGCAGCGTGGACGTCGCCATCGTGGGCGCCGGATACACCGGGCTGTGGACCGCCTACTACCTGGCCCGCGCCGACCCGTCGCTGCGGATCGCGGTGATCGAGGCGCGGTATGCGGGCTTCGGCGCCTCGGGACGCAACGGTGGGTGGTGTTCCGGGCTGTTCCCCGTACCGGTGGCCGCGCTGGCCCGGCGGCACGGCCGCGAGCAGGCCGTGGCCATGCACCGGGCCCTGGCCGCGACGGTCGACGAGGTGGGCCGGGCCGCCGCGGCCGAGGGCATCGACTGCTCCTTCGCCAAGGGCGGCACGGTCGCGCTCGCGCGGTCCGCGGCCCAGCTGCGCCGCGCCGAGGCGGAGGCGGCCGAGGCCCGGGAGTACGGCCTCGATGTGTCGCTGCTGGACGCCGCAGCCGCGCGGGAGAAGTGCGGCGCGACCGGCGTGGTCGGCGGCACCTTCAGCCCGGACTGCGCCTCGCTGCAGCCCGCGGCGCTGGTCCGCGGCCTGGCCACGGCCGTCGAGCGCCGGGGCGTCGCGATCCACGAGGGCACCCGGGCGCTGCGGCTGTCCCGCGGGTCGGTGGTCACCGATCACGGCACGGTACGCGCGGAGGTCGTGATCCGGGCCCTGGAGGGCTACACGGCCGCCCTGGCCGGCCACCGGCGCGCCCTGGCGCCGGTGTACTCCCTGATGATCGCCACCGAGCCGTTGCCGCCCGAGGCCTGGGAGCGGATCGGCCTGGCCCGGCGCGAGACGTTCACCGACCACCGGCACCTGATCGTCTACGGCCAGCGGACCGCCGACGACCGGCTGGCATTCGGCGGCCGGGGTGCGCCGTACCACTTCGGCTCGCGGGTGCGCCCGGCGTACGACCGGGAACCGGCGGTCTTCGCCGCCCTGCGCCGGGCGCTGACCGACCTGTTCGGCATCGATCCGCCGATCGCGCACCGCTGGGGCGGGCCGCTGGGCATCCCCCGCGACTGGATGCCGTCGGTGGGGCTCGCCGACGGCCTGGGCTGGGCCGGCGGCTACGTCGGCGACGGCGTCGCGGCGGCCAACCTGGCCGGCCGCACCCTGGCCGACCTGATCACCGGTACGGAGTCCGAGCTGACCCGGCTGCCGTGGGCCGGGCACCGCTCGCGGAACTGGGAGCCGGAGCCGCTGCGCTGGCTGGGCATCAACGCCGCGCTGCGCGGCACGGCGCTGCGCGACGCCTGGGAAGTCGCCAGGAGATAGCAGTCGCCAGGAGTTAGAAGTCGCCAGGAGTTAGAAGTCGCCAGGAGATAAAGGTGCAGAACGCCGGGGCCCGGCCGATGGGGTGGCCTGACAGTCAGCGACGACGACAGGGGATCACCATGGCAGTCGAGGCCATCGGCTCGACCGACCCGAGCAGTTCCGGCGCCCGGACCGAGTTTCAGCGCAACCAGCAGCGGATCGCATCCGAACTGGCGGAGAAGGCGGCCGCGAAGGTCGCCGCGATCGACAAGCAGGCCGTCACCAGGACCGACACCGAGGCCCTGCAGGAGCGCCAGGCGAGCGGCCAGACCGCGGACATCGGCCGGATCGGCAGCGCCCTGGATCTGGTCATCTGAGGCACGCGCCGCGCGACCCGCACCGCCACGTGGTTTGCCGGTGGCACGGCGGTGCGGGTCGCGGCCACAGTGGACCTCGCCGAACAAGAGCTCGCTGCAAAGACCTCGCTGCACAAGAGCTCGCTGCAAAGACCTCACTGCACAAGAGCTCGCTGCAAAGACCTCACTGCACAAGAGCTCGCTGAACGAGACCTCGCGCAAAGACCTCGCTGAATAGACGCCCTTGACTGTCTCGACACGACGGCTTAACGTCTGCGAAACCTTCCGGGCACCGTCGAAGTCTTCGAGGTCGTCGATGAAACGTTTCATGACCGCCACCACCGTGCTGCTCCTCACCAGCGCCCTCGTGGTCTCCCCAGCCCAGGCCGCAGCCCCCACGGTGACGCAGACGTCCGTCACCGTGCTCACCACTTCCGGCCGCACCGCGCTGACCTACACCGGCTACATGAACGGCGAATCGTTCCAGCAGGACGGCATCACGACCGTCGCCGGCTGGCAGTACACGGCCTTCTGGGACCAGAGCGGCTACGTGAACCTCTCCCGGCGCCAGCTGCCCGGCGGCGCCTGGCAGAACCTGCGGCTGACCGACTACGCGACGACCTCCACCGACTCGCACAACACCATCAGCATCGGCATCTCCCGCCAGGACGGCAGCATCCACCTGGCCTTCGACATGCACTCCTCGGTGCTGCGCTACCGCCGGTCGGTGGCCGGCCTGGCCACCTCGCCCGGCACGGCGGCCTGGTCGACGAGCAGCTTCGGCGCGGTGGTGACCAGCCTGACCGGCGCCGGCATGCCGACCATGACCTACCCGCAGTTCCTCACCACCCCGGCCGGCAAGCTGCAACTCGCCCTGCGCACCGGCACCAGCGGCGCCGGCGACGAGGTCCTCTACGAGTACGCGGGCGGCGCGTGGAGTTCGATCGGCCGGTTCATCGACGGCACCACCGCGAACAACAACGCGTACCTGTTCGGCCTCGAATACGACAGCACCGGCCTGCTGCACGCGACGTGGACCGTGCGGGAGACGTCGAACGCCAGCACCAACCACGACCTGTACTACGCGTACAGCAGGGACGACGGCCGGACCTGGCGCGGCAACGCCGGGTCCGTCATCGCGACCACCGGGAGCGCACCGCTGATCTCCGACGCGGCCGGCCTGCGGGTCTGGGCGATCGGCCAGAACCGCGGCCTGATCAACCAGGAGTCGCAGGTCGTGGACCAGGCCGGGATCGTGCACGTGCTCGCCTCGCACCTGCCCGCGGCGGCGGCGAGCACGAGCGACTTCACCGCGGCCCGGGAGAAGGCCGTGCTGGTGCACTACTGGCGGGACAAGGCGTCGAAGGTCTGGCACCAGACGTACACGCCGTTCCTGGAGCGCTCCAGCCGCGGCGACATCGCGGTCGACGCCGCGGACAACCTCTACGTCGCCAGCGGGGACTCCTCCACCCGCAAGCTGCACATCCAGACGGCCTCGAAGGCCTCTGCCTGGAGCGACTGGACCCTGCGGTACACCTCCGGCGCGATCTACTACTCCGACCCGCTGGTCGACCACGAGCGGCTGCGCAGCCTGGGGGTGCTGAGCATCTTCGCCCCGCGATACGGCGGCAGCCAGATCGACGTCCAGGACTGGACGGTACGCCCCTGACGGGCCTTCTGGGCTGCGGCGACTACCCGGGGCCGGCCTGCACCGCGCCGCGTCACGACGCCGCGGGCTGCGGCTCCGGCGGACGGCCCCGGTACCACAGGTGCACGCCGTACGCCGCGGCGACGACGGCCATCAGCAGGCCGGTCCACCCGCCAAGCGTGACGACGAAGGGCATGCTCAGCCACAGCAGGAGGGCGACCACCGGGCGCGGCGGCAGGTGCCGGGGCGGCCGATGGTTCCTGATGCCGAATTCGGGGTCCTCGGCGAGGAGACCCGAGACGATCTCGTTGAACTGGCGGCGATCGTAGGAGCTGAGCACAGTGCCTCCGCGGAGCCCGTGGCGGTCGGAAACTTCTGCCGGCGGCCGCCACGGTGCGGCCGCCGTCAGAGGCAGATACGGAGAACTGCCCCACCCGGGATGAGACATGACGGCCGAACCGATGGGATTTACGTCACAATCCGACGACCTCTCACGTTCGCCACGCGGCGGGTGAGCGCCTTGTCGCGGCCCGTTGTGGTAAACGACCACGACGGCGGGAAATCGCGGACTCCAGCGCCCCACGGGCTCCACTGCCACGCGGACTCCGGCGCCACGCGGGCCCCACTGCCACGCGGGCTCCACTGCCACGCGGGCTCCACTGCCACGCGGGTTCGCTGTCACCAGGTGAAGCGGCCGGGGTAGGTCACGTCGGCGAGCTTGTTCTGCCCCTCGACGTCGGGGTGGAAGTAGTCGATCTCGTTGACCAGGTCGAGCGAGAAGCGGACGCCGTGCGCGCTGCCGCCGTCCCAGCGACACTTGCGGCCGTACTTCTCGCACGCCGCGGCGAGCTCGCGGTTGTAGGCGTCGACCCGGTCACCGACCTTGCGGCGGCGCTCCTCGTCGGCCTCGGCGGTCGAGGTCGGGCGGGCCAGCAGGGACTGGCACACCCCGCCGCTCCAGGCCCGCACGGCGCGCTCGTTGTCGTGGCCGAGCTGCCACAGGCGGTAGAGGTCCGGGATGCTGACCACCAGCACCCGGGCCTTCGGCAGGCCCTTCCGCAGCCGGGTGAGCGCCTTGTCCACCTGCTTGCGGAAGGTGCCGGTCCCGGTCATGTCGGCGACCCGGTCCACACACGCGTCGTTGGCGCCGATGAGGACGGTGACGTACTGGACCTTGTCGTCGACCGCCTGCGCGGCCTGACCGGCGAGATCGCGCGCCCGGGCGCCCGGCACGGCGTAGTTGCGGGCATGACCCTTGATCGCGGAGTTGTCGTCGCGGATGCGCCGGTAGTGACTGTCCACGGCGGCACTGCCGCCGGTCGACCATGAGTTGCGGCTGCACGCGACCAGGGTGAAGCAGGTGCCGTAGCCCGCCGTGATGGAATCACCCAGCGCACCCATCGACGCGGGCAGGCCCTTCTTCGGGGTGCCGGCCGGTTCGGGAGCGGCGGTCCCGGTGCCCTCGCACGCCAACGCGAGCGCGGCGAGCAGGGCGAAGACCACCAGATGCCAGCGACGAAGCACGATCAACTCTCCAATATCACCCATAGCAACGACTGCATCACCGTAAGGCATTGCCCGGCACACCGTCACCCCGCTCGCCGCAGGCCACGCCGGACACCGCAAGCCGATCGCCCTGATCACGAGCCACTCCGCACTCACCGCGACCATGAGCCGCCCGGGTCAGGAACGACCTCCGCATGACCGGGCGCCCAGCAAGCCACGCCTACCCAAGATCGGCCGTGGGCCGCACGCTGTTCACCCGGCCAGCACGGGCCCCGGGTCCACCCACTGTGATTCTTGGTGCCTGCCGGTGCGGAGCGGGCTGCATCTGTTCACGATCGGCCGTGTTCGGGTTCGCCGGGCGGCTACGCGCTGCGGGTCGCCCGCAGTGGTTCTTAGTGCGTGTCGGCCACGTTCCGCCGGAGCCGCACCCCACCTGGCCCGGCACCGCACCGCACCAGGGCCGGCACCCCACCAAGGCCAGCACCCCACCAAGGCCAGCACCCCACCAAGGCCAGCACCCCACCAAGGCCAGCACCCCACCAAGGCCAGCACGCGCACGGTTGCCGCGTTCGGTCAGCTTTCCTCGGTGCTGCTGGAGGGGACGCCGTCCGAGCAGGTGACGGTCATTCGCACCAGCCTGTTGCCGTGCTTGAAGACCGCCAGGGTGCTCGACGCCGGCCCCTCGTCGACCTCGTTCACCTTGTAGGGCTTGGTCGCCGACCAGGACAGCAGTTGCGCGGTGGAGGCACTCGGGCAGGTGGCCCGGACCGAGCCGCCGGTCGAGGTCAGGGTGCGCTCCTCGGCGGGAGGGTCGGTCGTCGGCGCGGCCGTGGTGGGCTCGGGCTCCTCCGCGTCCGGCGCCGCGGTGGTCGTGGCCGATGTGCCGCCTGCCGGTGGTGGAACGCCTTGGCCGTCCGGCGTGCGGCCGGGACCACCCGCGGCCGGCCCGGTCGTCTTGCCCGCGCCGGCTGGCCCGCCGCCCGGATTACTCGCCTTCCCGGCGGCGGAAGGCCCGCCCACCGGAGGCACGGCGGCAGAGGCCGGGGCATCGCTGAACATCGGCGCCCCCGCCGAGTCCCGGGCCTTGTCGCCGCCGGGACCGATCAGCCACCAAAGTAGGCCCACGACGGCGAGCAGGGCGACTGCGGCCGTGACCGTGACGACACCTCTGCGGCGCCGCCTGGTGGAGGTATCCGGCCCGTCCGCCGCCATGCCGGGCACAAAGGCAGCCGCGCCACCGGCGGCACGCACAGCCGGACCTGCCGGGTCATCCCGACGTGCGGAAGGGACGGCCAGACCAGACGCGGCATCCCCGGAGGCACCAGAGCCGGCAGAACCGGGACCGAAACCCGCACCGGGGCCGGAGGTGCCTACGCCGGACGTCGAAACAATGCCGGACGTGACGCCACGCGCGGACCCTCTGCCAGCGGTAGTAGTGCCACGCTCGGACACCCCGCCAGAGGCAGTGCCACGCTCGGACACCCCGCCAGAAGTAGCGCCATGCGCCGATGACACGCCGGGGGTGAAGGTGGCCGCCCGTCGGGCGGCCTCATCCGCGCCAGCGGTAACCATCGACCCGCCGTGACCGAAGCCATCCGAGCCAGAAGCCGAGCCAGGAACCAAACCAGGAACCGAGCCAGAAGCCGAACCGGGAACCGAGCCAGGAACTAAACCAGGAACCGAGCCAGGAACCGCACCGGGAGCCGAGCCCGGAACGGGGGCGCGAACCTGGGCGAAAACGGCAGGATGGACAGCATCGGGCTCGGCGACGGCAGGAGCCGCCAGGCCATCCGGCCCGGCGGATCGGGGCCGGATCAGCACGGACGGCTCGCTGTCGATGCCCGGGCCGGCCGGGCCGACGGGCACCGCGTCCTCCACCACGCGCAGGCCCGCGCCCTGGGCGAGCAGCGCGGCCGCCTCGCGGGCGCTCGGGCGTTGCGTGGGGTCCTTGCTCAGGCAGCGGTTGCACAGCGCGGTCACGTAGTCGGGCACACCCGGCCGCACCGGCAGCGGTTCCGGGTCGATGTAGATGTGCGCGCTGAGCATCTGGGTGGTGGTGTCGGCGCTCCACGGCGAGTGCCCGGACAGCATCCGGTAGAGCAGCACGCCCAGCGCGTAGACGTCCGAGGCCGGCTGCACGCCGTCGGCGGTGAGGCGTTCCGGGGCGAGGTAGGCCGGGGTGCCGAGGACCTCGAACTCCTCGTCGCCGGTGCCGCCCGGGTTGATCGCGGCGGCGATGCCGAAGTCGACGACCTTCGCGCCGACCGGGGTCACCATCACGTTGGCCGGCTTGATGTCGCGGTGCACCAGGCCGTCGGCGTGCGCCGCGGCCAGCGCCGCCGCCACCTCGGCCGCCATCCGCATCGCGAAGCGGGGCGACATCGGCCCGGCGTCCATCCGGTCCTGCAGCGTGCCGCCGCGCACGAGCTCCATCACCACGTACGGCACCGAGGCGCCGTGCTCCTGGGCCTCGCCGTAGTCGTACACCTGGGCGATGTTGGGGTGCGACAGCGCCGCCGCCGCGCGGGCCTCGGCCCGGATCCGGTCGCGGGCGTCCGGCTCCCCGGCGTGCCTGCCGGCCAGCAGTTTGACCGCCACCGGGCGGCCGAGCACCTCGTCGCGGGCACGCCAGACCACCGCCATGCCGCCGACGCCGATCTGGTCGACCAGCGCGTAGCGGCCACCGAGCAATTGTTCCCCGTCCATCGACGTGCAGTCTGCCCGGATCCGCGCCGCGAAGCAAAGTTCCTTGACGCAGGTCGATGTATTGCGCTGAGATGAACAACGTCAACAGTTGTTAACGGTCACATCACCCGATCCCCCCGGGAGGAACCGTCGTGCACATCCCCAGCAAGGCGCGCTGGCGCCGGTACCTGGCAGCGGCGGTGACCGGCGTGCTGGCCGGCACGGCGCTGACCGGGCTGACCGGCCAGCCCGCCGCCGCCGTCGGTCCCACGCCGCACTACCTGATGACCGCGTTCACCAACTCCAGCGAGTCGAACATGTACGTCTACGACTCCGCGAACGCCACGGACTACAGCCTGATCAGGGCGAACGCCTACACACCGCCGTCCGGGCTGATCCGTGACCCGAGTGTCATCCGGCACACCGACGGCTACTACTACATCGTCTACACCACCAACTGGACCGGGAACACGATCGGATTCGCCCGCAGCACCGACCACGTGACCTGGACGTTCCTGCGCAACGTCACCGTCGGGCTGAACGGCGCGACCGGCAGCACCTGGGCGCCGGAGTGGTTCAAGGACACCGACGGCAGCGTCAACGTCATCTTCTCCGCGTCGAGCACCGGGACGGCCGGGCAGTTCCAGCCGTACAAGATCACCGCGACGAACGGCGACCTGTCCGCGTGGAGCGCGCGCACCGCGATCGGCATTCCGGCCAACCACATCGACACCTTCGTGGTGAAATCCGGCAGCACCTACCACGCGTTCGCGAAGAACGAGACCACCAAGTACATCGAGCACGCCACCGCCGGCTCGCTGACCGGGCCCTGGACCTTCACCGGTACGGGCAACTGGGCGGGCTGGGGCTCCGGGCTGGAGGGCCCGGCGCTGGTGCAGCTGCCGAGCGGATCGTGGCGGCTCTACTTCGACCAGTACGGCGCCGGGCGGTATTACTACGCCGACAGCGGCAACCTCAACACCTGGTCGGCCAAGACCGAGTTGCCCGCGCTGTCCGGCACGGTGCGGCACTTCACCGTGCTCCGCGAGAACGTCGGTGACAGCACCGCGGTCCCCACCGGCAACCGGTCCCTGCGCTCGGTGAACTTCCCCGACCGGTACGTGCGCCACCGCAACAGCCTCGGCTACGTCGAGCCGGTCAGCGCCGGCAGCAGCGTGACCGACCGCCAGGACGCGACCTTCACGATCGGCGCCGGGCTGGCCAACGGCAACTGCTACACGTTCCAGTCGATCAATCCGGCCGGCCGCTATCTGCGCCACTCCAACAACCGCCTGGTCCTGGCGGCGAACGACGGCACGGCGACGTTCCGCAACGACGCCACCTTCTGCGGGCGGGCCGGGCTGTCGGGCAGCGGGATCTCGTTCGAGTCGTACAACTATCCGGGCTTCTACCTGCGGCACTACAACTACGAGATGCGCATCGACCGCAACGACGGCAGCACCGCGCTGAAGGCCGACGCCTCCTACACGGTGACCGCGCCCCTCGGCTAGACGGCCAGGCGGGGGCTAGGCGACTGGGGCTAGGCGATGACGCCCGCGGCGGTGGCGGCGGGGTGGCACGTGGCGAGGCGGGCGCCGACGAAGTCGGGCTCGATCGGCAGTGCCGCCGCGCCGGCCCCCGCGATCGGGCGGGGGCGGCGGGGCTGCACCCGGCCCGAGCTGCCACCGCGGCCCGGGTAGACCATCAGGCCGTGCACCGGGTCGGGCACCGCGTCCAGGGCTGCGCGGACGCCCGGCAACTCGCGGAACACCGAGAAGTGCTCGTCGCTGCGGAACGCGATCTCGAACAGCACGCCCCACGAGTGCCCGTGCCAATGCCACTCGAACGCACCGTGGGTGATCGCCGCCTCGGTCAGGGCGTTTCCGTGCGCGTCCTGCCAGCGCGCCGCCGATCGCGTCGCGCCGTCGAGCACCTCGATCGACCACCAGTGCAGGTCCATGACGCGTCCGATGGTACGCCCGCCGGAGGCCGGACGGACCCGGGATCTCCGGGTTGGCACATGCTGGAGAACCAGGTCAGCAGCGGTCGGCGGCAGTGTCCCTCAGGTGGCCGAGGATGTGGTCGCCGGCGAGGCGCAGGCCAGCCACGGCAGCTGCTACTTCGGGCTCAGCCACTACTTCGGGGTGGGCCCCGGGCGTCCGTCCGCGACGATCGCGGCGATCAGCGCCGGGTCGGCCAGCAGAGCGTGCGCCACCTCGGTCAGCTTGCGACTGGACCGGCGCGCGTGCCCGCGCAGCACGGCGAAGGCCGCGTCGGTGGAGATGGCGTGCGCCTGGGCGATCGCGCCCTTGGCCTGCTCGATGACGATCCGGCTGTTCAGGGCGCCCTGCAACTGCTCGGTGAGGATCTCGCCGCGGCGCACCGCGCGCTCCTGCAGCAGGGCGATCGTGGCCACGTCGGTGAGGGCCTGCACGATCTGCACGTCGGCCGCGTCGAAGTTGCCGCCGACCGTACTGCCGAAGACGTTGAGCGCGCCGATCACCTCCTGGCGCACCCGCATCGGGAACGCGTGCACGGATTGGAAGCCCGCGGCGAGGGCCCGCCGGGTGAACTCGGGCCAGCGGGTGCCCGCCTGGTTCAGGTCCGCGTTCACGACCGGCTGCGCGGAGCGGTACGCGTCGAAGCAGGGCCCCTCGCTGACCTGCGCCTGGAAGACCTCGAGGAGCCGGGCCCGCTCGTCCGAGGCCGCCATGAAGCGCAGGTGGCCACGCTGATCCGCGAGCAGCAGGCCGACCGCGGAGGCGCCGACCAGGTCCGCCGTCCGCACGGTGAGCATGTGCAGGAAGTCGAGCAGGTCGAAGTCGTCCACGAGGGTGTCCGCGACCTCGACGAAGATCTGCGAGAGACGTTCTGCCGATACGGTCGTCATGACTTCCTCCGGTGCCTGGAGCGCTTCATCGAATCCTCACTCATCCCGATCGAACCGCAGCTCTCGCGCCACGATCGCACGGGCGACATCGGTGAGGCGGCGGTCCCGGGCGTACGCGTACGCCCGGATCCGGGCCATCGCCTCCGCGAGCGTGCCGCCGAGCTGGATCATCACCATGCCCTGGGCCTGGAACAGCTCCGTCGTCGCGCCCAGCGGCTCGTCCGCCGGTGATCCGTCGCCGTCGATCGCCCGCCGCTCCTGGCCGTCCAGCAACACCATCACCGCGTCGTCGGCCAGGGTCACGGCCCGGATGAGCTCGGCGCCGGACAGCGAGCCGGCGCGGGTGCGGAACAGGTCGAGCACGCCGAGCTGGGCCGCGCCGACCTGCAGCGGGAAGGCGAAGACGGCGCGGACGCCAGCCCCCAGCACAGCCTCGGCGTAGGCCGGCCACCGGCGGGGACCCTCGGCCGCCAGGTCCGGCACCAGCACCGGGTGGCGGTCGGCCGCGGCGTCCACACACGGGCCCTCGCCGAGGACGAACTGGAGCTCCTCGAGGCGTTCGCTCACCGGATCCGCCGCCGCGAGCAGGCTGAACTGCTTGTCCTTGGCGACCACCGATAGCCCGGCGCCCGAGGCGGGCAGCGTCCGCACCGCGAGGTGACACAGGCGGCGCAACCGATCGACGACCCGGTCACCCGGTCGGGAAAGGTCACCCGGTCGGGAAACCGACGACACCCCGCTCACCACCCGGGCACCGAGCCGGCCGGCACCGGCGAGGGCCGTGCTGGTCCGACGCCGAGCGGGGCATGGCCGCACCTTTCACCGGAGGTGCTGCCGAGGACCGGGGCAGCCGAGCATCGACGGGCTGGCCGACGCCCCGACCGTACCGCATTCCGCCGGTTCGGCCGTACGCCGGACGAGTGGAATCAGACGGGTATGTCCCGCCCTGACCGCCCCCGGCTGCTGGGCGAGCCGCTGCGCAGTCCCCGCCGCGAATCCGCCGCCACGCGGACAGTAGTCGCCTCGTGACCGCCACCGCGGGCTGAGCGGCCCACCGCCCGGACCCGGGTGCGTGACGAAGCCGTCAACCGGCACCCGCCGCACGGCGCGTAGGCTGACAGCGCCCGCCTTCGACGACCTCTCCACCCCCTCGGTGGCCTCAGCACGGCTCGTCAGCGGGCTTCCCGACCGGCATCAGCGGCGTCGACCACGCCCGGCCGGAGGTGTCGCCGGCAGCACAGCTCGGCACGATCGTCCCGATTCGCAGCCCCGGACCCGGCTTCCCGCCGGCACTGCCGGGCGCGTCTCGACGCATCCCCCACGAACCGGAAGGCAGGCCCCGTGGCCACCACGTACGGCTTTCTCAGCACCCACCCGCCGACCCGCTGCGGCCTGGCCACCTTCAACGCGGCCCTGGCCGGCGCCCTCACCGCCGGCGCCGGCACCGGCGGTGTCGTCAGGGTGACCACGGGCGGCGACGAGGGCCCGCCGGGCCCGGGGGTGGCGCACACCTGGCCGGCGCACGACCCCAGCGGCTGGCGCGACGCCGCCGACGCCCTCAACGGCTACGACATCGCGATCATCCAGCACGAGTACGGCATCTACCCCGGCGCCGACGGCGCCGACGTGCTGCGGATGATGCGCCGCCTGCGGGTGCCGAGCATCGTGGTGCTGCACACCGTGCTGAGCCGGCCCACGCCCCGCCAGAAGTCGGTGCTGGAGCAGATCGTCGGGGCCGCGGGCGCGGTCGTCACCATGACCGGGACCGCGCACGACCGGCTCATCGTCGGCTACGACGTCGACCCGGCCAAGGTGTCGGCGATCCCGCACGGCGCCGCCGACCACACCGGCGCCCCGGCGGCCCGCGGCCCGAAGCCACACCTGCTCACCTGGGGACTGCTCGGCCCGGGCAAGGGCATCGAGTGGGCCATCCGGGCACTGCCGCACCTGAGCCGGCTCGGCCCCGTCTACACCGTCGCCGGGCGCACCCACCCGAAGGTGCTCGAACGGCACGGCGAGGCGTACCGGACGGGTCTGCACAAACTCGGCGCCGAGCTCGGCGTGGCGCACGCCGTCGACTACCGGTCGCATTATCTCGACGACGCGGCGCTGGGCGCGCTGATCCGCTCCGCCGACGTGGTGGTGCTGCCGTACGACTCCGTCGAGCAGGTCACCTCCGGGGTCCTGATCGAGGCGGTCGCCGCCGGCGTCCCGGTGGTGGCCACCGCCTTCCCGCACGCCGTGGAACTGCTCACCGACGGGCCGGGGCTGCTCGTGCCCCACCGCAACCCGCGGGCCCTGGCCACCGCCATCCGCAAGGTGCTCACCCAGCCCGCCCTGGTGCGGACCATCGACACCGCCGGCCTGCGCTGGCCGGCCGTCGCCGCCCGGTACGAGGAGCTGGCCGAAGGCCTGGTCGCCGCCGCGGCGCGCACCGCCGCGGCACCGGCGTGACCGCATCCCTGGGCGTGGCGTCCCGGCGCCGGCAGGCGCCACCGCCCAGCTTCGTCCACCTCGCGCGGCTGACCGACGACACCGGCCTGCTGGAGCACGCCCGGCACGCCGTCGCCCGGCGGGCGCACGGCTACTGCACCGACGACGTCGCCCGCGGGCTGGTCGTGGTCAGCCGGGAGCCCGACCCGGCACCGGCGGTGCTGCGGCTGGCCGAGGTGTACCTGAGCTTCCTCACCCACGCGCAGGACGACAGCGGCGCCTTCCACAACCGGCTCTCCTACGACCGGCGCTGGACCGACGAGCCCGGCCTCGGCGACTGGTGGGGGCGGGCGCTGTGGGGCCTGGGCACCGCGGCCGCCCGCAGCTCGGCGCCGTGGATCCGGCAGGAGGCGCTGCTCGCCTTCACCCTGGGTGCCGGGCGCCGCTCGCCGGCGCCGCACGCCATGGCCTTCGCCGGGCTCGGCGCCGCCGAGGTGCTCCGCCGGCACCCGGACCACGCCGGCGCCGCGGCCTTGCTCGCCGACGCCGCGGTGGCCGTCGGCTGGCCCGAGTCCGATCCTCTGTGGTCGTGGCCCCGGCGGAATCTCGCCTACGCCAGCGCCGCGCTGGCCGAGGTCGTCATCCTCGCCGGCGAGGCGCAGCAGGACGTCGCCCTGCGGGCCGCCGGGCTGCGGATGCTGAGCTGGCTGCGCGACCTCCAGCTCGTCGGTGACCGGTTGTCCGTGCTGCCGGCGGCCGGCTGGCAGCACGGCACGCCCCGGCAGCGGTACGACCAGCAGCCGATCGAGGTGGCGGCGCTCGCCGACGCGTGCGCCACCGCCGCGGCGGCGACCGGCGACGTCAGCTGGCACGACGGCATCCGGCAGTCGGTCGGCTGGTTCCTGGGCGACAACGACACCGGCGCGGTCATGTGGGACCACAGCACCGGCGGCGGCTACGACGGGCTGACCCCGCACGGCCCGAACCTCAACCAGGGCGCCGAGTCCACGCTCGCGCTCATCGCCACCCTGCAGCACGGGCGCGGGCCGGCGGGCTTCAGCTCGGCCCGCAGGTGAGCCGCGGTCAGGGTGAGCCGCGGTCAGGCCGTGGCGATCCGGAGACCCTCGTCGGCCCGGCGGTCCTGGGCCTCCCCACGGTCCTGGACCTCCCCACGGTCCTGGACCTCGCGGCGCCCCTGGTCATCGCGGCGCCCTTGGTCGTCCCGGGGTCCCTGGTCGTCCCGGAGTCCCCGGTCGTCGCGGAGCCCCTGGTCGTCGCGGCTCCGCGCACGGGAGCCGGCGCACGGCACGACGCGCACCGCCAGCGTGGCGCCGCCGGCGCAACTGGCGGTCAGCAGGCCCGTGGACTGCCCGGAAAAGTAACCCACGGTCACCGAGCGGTCGGCCACCTCGACCTCGTGCGGCCGCCGGCTCCAGCCGGCCGCGCTTAGCCGTACCCTGACGACCGGGCCGCACAGGTCATCCAGCGCGAGCACCAGGCCGGGCAGTTCGGCCACCGGGTCGGTGGAACGGGGCCACCAGCAGCCGTGCACCACCGGGCCGGGGGTGCGGGAGGATTCGAGCCACAGGCGGGGCGCCGGCACTGATGAACTCGTATCGGTCGAGCGTGCCATCGGACATCCTGTCGTCGAGGAGCGTCGTCGGGCACGGGTCCTGACCAGAGCGGAGATGAGGCAGGGACGAGGTCCACCGAGGCCGGTGAAGGGAACACTGCGAACAGTACGCCCGTACCAGCCGGAAGTAGGCACCCATGATCGCGCGAGCGCCAGCCACGGTGGTGTTCCTGACCGAATACCGAGGTCAGCCGTCCCGGCTGCTGATGCTGCTCCGCCGGGTGGCGGCGGCCGACCAGGCCGCGTTCGGCCGGCTTTACATCGCGCTGGAGCCCGACGTGACCACGATCGTGCACGAGCGGATCGGCGACGACGACCGGGCCGCCGAGGTCGCCGCGGCCACCTTCCTGGAGGCCTGGCAGACGGCGGACCTGCACACCGCGCCGGGCACCGACGTGGCCGGCTGGATCACCGGCATCGCGGCTCGCCGAGCCGGGGAGCAGGACGACCCCCGTACCCGATCGCACCCGTCCGACCAGGGCTACTCCCCCGCGTTGACGCTGGACGCGTTGCTGGACCATCCCAAACCCGCCCGGCGCAGCCCATTCCGCCGGGGCTGACCGCCGCACCCCGACACCGGGTGCCACCGACGCGCGTAGGCTCGCAGGTGCGCCCCGGTCCCCGGCCGACTACCCGTTGTGCCACCGACTGCGAGGCCACCATGCATTCCTCTGACACCGTGCGTTCCCCTGACACCGTGCGTTCCTCTGACACCGTGCGTTCCTTTGACAGCGTGCGTTCCTTTGACAGCGTGCGTTCCTTTGACATCGTCGACGTCCTGATCGAGCAGCACGACCACATGCGGCGCCTGTGCGCGGAGGTCAAGCGCTCCCACGGGCCCGCCCGCCGCCGGCTCTTCGCCGAGCTCAACCGCCTGGTCAACGTGCACGAGCTGGGTGACCGGAGGATCGTGCACCCGGCCGCCCGAAACTCCGGCGCCGCCGGCGACGCGGTCGGCGTGGCGTGCATGACCGAGGAGGGCACCATCGAACGGGCGTTCGCCGCCCTGACCGCGCTCGGCGTCGAGCACGGAAGTTTCGACGCCCGGTTCGCCGCCGCGCACGACGCGCTGCTCGCGCACCACGCGCACGAGGAGCGGGACGAGTTCCCCCTGCTGCGCACCCATGTCGGCACGCAGCGCCGGCACATGATGGTCGGCGAGCTGCACGATCTGCAGGTGATGGCCGGCTGACGGAGCCGCCCGTTCCGGTTCAGCGGCCGGTGAACCGCACCGAGACGATCGATTCGGTGGCGAAGACGGCCGAGATGTCCTCGTAGGCGGCGCGGTGCCCGGATCCGCCGGGTTCCGCGCAGGCCAGCGAGGCGGCGCGCAGCTCGTCGAACGCCCGCGCCGGTACGTCCGGTTCGAGCGTGCACGGCGGGAGGACCGCCCGCGCCCGCCGGTTCGGGCGGTGCCGGCGCCGCCGGGCGCGCACCGCGCCGGCCAGCGCGGCTTCGTCGCCGGCGGTCGCCGGCACCGGCCGGCAGGGCGATCTGGGCCTCGGCGCTGTCGGAGGGCAGCGGCCAGCAGCGGCCCCGGAGGAGCTGCGGAGGGCCACCATGATCCTGGTACGGCAGCACTGCGGCGTCCTGGGCATTGTCAGCGTTCATCACGTTCCCCCTTGGGGACGACGACCTGACCGGCGTTGACATCGCTTCGGTCGGCGTGCGGAAAGTCCGGCGTCAGCCTCCTGCCTGGTCCGGAACATCCCCCTCGGGTACCCCGGATCGGCCGGACCAACCCGTCGAGATGTGCCGATTTCAGTCAGGCGAACCCGGCACCGCGTCGCCGTCGAACCAGTCGCCGGCGTCCCCGAGGCCCCAGTCCGCGAGCACCTCGCGGGTGTGCGCACCGGGCAGCGCGGGCGGCCGGGCCGGTCCGGGCGGAGTCGCGGAGAACCGCGGCGCCGCCGCCGGCTGCACCACGCCGTCGACCCGCGCGAAGGTGCCCCGGCTCGCCAGGTGCGGATGGCCGGCCGCTTCGCCGAGCGACAGCACCGGCGCGACGCACGCCTCGGTGCCGGCGAACACCAGCGCCCACTCCTGCTGGGTCCGGGTCGCGAACGCCGCGGCGATCCGCTCGCGCAGCTCTGGCCAGCGGGCCTGGTCATACTGGTCCGGCAGGTCGTCGCCGGGGGCGAGCAGGCGGATGAACTCGGCGTAGAACCGCGGCTCCAGCGCGCCGACGGCCAGGTGCCGACCGTCGGCGGCGGGGTAGACGTCGTAGAACGGGGCACCGGTGTCGAGCAGGTTCACGCCGCGCTCGTCGCGCCATCGTCCGCTGGCGCTCAGCCCGTACAGCAGGGTCGTGAGATGGGCCGCGCCGTCGACGATGGCCGCGTCGACCACCTGGCCGCGGCCGGTCCGGCCGGCCTCGCGCAGCGCGGCGAGCAGGCCGACCACCAGATAGAGCGAGCCGCCGCCGAAGTCGCCGAGCAGATTGGCGGGCACCTGCGGCGGGCCGCCGGCCCGGCCGATGGCGTGCAGCGCGCCGGTCACCGCCAGGTAGGTGATGTCGTGCCCGGCGCTGGCGGCCAGCGGGCCGTCCTGGCCCCAGCCGGTCATCCGGCCGTAGACCAGGCGCGGGTTGCGGGCCAGCGCCGCCTCCGGACCGATGCCGAGCCGTTCGGCGACCCCGGGCCGGTAGCCCTCGATGACCGCGTCCGCCCGCTCGGCGAGGGCGAGCACCAGCTCCCGGCCGCGGTCCCGCTTGAGATCCACCGCGATCGAGCGCTTGCCGCGATTGAGCAGGTCGAAGCGCGGGTCGACCGCCAGGGGCGAGCGAGGGCCGGTCCGGTCCACCCGCACCACGTCGGCGCCGAGGTCGGCCAGCAGCATCGCGGCGAACGGGCCCGGCCCGATCCCCGCCAGCTCGACCACCTTGAGCCCGTGCAGCGGTCCCCGGTCATCCGGCAGGCTTGCCTCTGGGCCCATAGGATGAACCCTATCGATCCTCGGCGACGGGAGGCAGGCGATCGGGTATCCACCGCAGCCTTGGGATCTGCGCGGCCAGCTGTACCTCTCGATCTTCGCCGTGCCCCGCTCCGAGCTGTCCCCGCTGCCGGAGCCACTCGCGTCCGCGGTCAGGCCGGTGCCGTTCGGGCGCCACGCGCTGGTCGGCGCGGCCTGGGTGCGATACGAGCCCGGCGGCGTGCTGCACTACCGGGAGCTGCTGTCGGCCGTGCTGGTCCACGAGGGCCGGCGGCCGCGGGTCAGCATCACCGAGATCTGGGTGGACAGCGTGGAGTCACGCGACGGCGGCCGGGCGCTGTGGGGCATCCCCAAGGATCTGGCCGAGCTCGAGCTGCGAATCTCGCCGGGCGGCGACCTGGTCGCGGCGGCGAGCACCGGGCCGGAGCCGGGTGACCGGCCCGCCCCGATCGGCTCGGCGTCGTTCCGGCGCGGGCAGCGGCTGCCCGGGCGCTGGCCGACCCCGCTGTCCGTGGCCCAGGCCCTGGGCGGGTCCGTCGTGCGCACCCGGGTGCGCGGCAGCGCCGGGTTGCGGCTGGGCGGCGCCACCTGGCGGGTCGAGGCGGGCGGGCCGCTGGGCTGTCTCGCCGGGCGGCGGCCGCTGCTGAGCGTCACGCTCACCGACTTCCGGCTGCGCTTCGGCGCCCCGGCCCCGACCGCCGCCACCTGGCCCTGAGCCCTGCCCTGGGCCGTGAGCCCGCCCTGCCCATGAGCCAGCCGTGAGCCCGCCCTGCCCATGAGCCAGCCGTGAGCCGTGAGCCGGCCCTGCCCAGAGCCGTGAGCCCTGTCCCGAGCCGACCGGCCGTGGGCAGGTGGGCACCGGATCAGCGGCTGGGCGTGACGATGGTCGGGAAGACCTGCTCTACGATGGTCAGCAGGGTGGTCGCCAGCAGCAGGTGCACCTGTGCGCGGGTCAGGGCGTCGCGGTTGAGCCATTCCTTGGCGGTGGCCGTGGCCAGGCCCACGTACGCCCGGATCATCCCGCGCAGCTCCTCGCGGTGCTCGGTGACGTCGGCCAGCCCGACCGTGATCAGCACGTAGTCCGCCGCGGTGTCCTCCGCCTGCGCCAGCACCCGTTCCATGTCGGCGTCGCGGCCTGTCCCGGCCGCGTTCACCGCGGCCAGCCACGAGCTGCTGTGCCGGGAGACCGCGTCGAGGAACCAGGCCACGCTGGAGTCGACCCGGGTGCGCAGGTCGCCCTCCGGCAGGCTCTGCACCGCGACCTCGGGTATGGTCAGCATCACCCGGATGACCTCGAGATACAGGTCCTTCTTGGTGCCGAAGTAATGGTTGATCAGCCCGCGGGCCACCCCGGCCGCCCGGGCGATGTCGGTGGTCGACACTTCGGCATAGGGGCGCTCGCCGAACAGCCGGACCGCGCAGGCCAGGATCTGCCCGCGCCGGATGTCCGGCTCCAGCCGTCTGCGCCCCGGCACCGCGTCGACAGTCACCGCCCGACCCTATCCGCCGCGGATCATTCCAGCCCGCTGAGCGGCCGACCCGGCTATGCCAACCGGTCTGAGCGACCGACCCGGCCACGCCAACCGACGCTGACCGACCGACCCGGCCACGCCAACCGACGCTGACCGACCGCCGACCTGGCCACGTCAACCGGTGGTTGCCGGTCGCCGGTTCCGGTTTCACCAGGTGAACTCGCGGCCCTGGGCCTTGCCGCCCGGCAGCAGGAAGCGGCCGGTGTACTGCCAGGACTCCTCCACGACGTAGCGGCGCCCGCGCGGGGCTTTCAGGTCCACCGGGCCGCAGGTGTGCTTCGGGGCGAAGTCGGTGAACATCATCGCCTCGCAGGTGTGCGGCCCGGCGGCCACCTCGCCGGTCTTCACGTCGCGCACGGACAGCGAGACGTCTGCCTGCACGCCCGGGCCCGCTTTCATGTGGCCGACCACCCGGATCGCGCCGCCGATGGCGTGGCACGGCTGGGCCAGCACCGGATGGCCGATGTCCCAGTTCAGCTCGTCGCCGCACTGCCACGGCCCGAAGCTGACCTTCGCGCCGCCCCCGCCCGGGCCGACGGACGCCCCGATCGCCCCGGGTCCGGCGGAGACCTCGGCCCGGGGACCGCCGGGCGCCCGGGCCGGCGCGGAACCGGCGGGTGCCGGCAGCCGTCCGCCGGGCGCCGCGCCGGCCGGGGGTGGGGCCGCCACCGTCGGTGCCCCGGCGGCCGACGGCGCGGGCCGGGCGACGGCGCTCTTGCCCGGGCCACCGCCAGCGCCCAGGCCCTGTGTCGGTGCGGCACCGGTGCTCGCCCGGGCGGCGGCGGTGTCCCGCCACTTCCAGACGGTGTAGCCGCCGATGCCCGAGGCCGACAGGACGCCCGCGACCAGCGTGACGATCAGCGCCGAGCGGCCCCAGACCCAGCTGCGGGGACGGTTCAGCGGCCGGCGGCGGGGGACGACGGCCCGGCGCGACGGGGCGACCTCGACGGCCGAGCCCGAGGCAGCCGAGCCCGAGGCAGCCGAGCCCGAGGTGGCCAAGCCCGAGGCAGCCGAGCCCAAGGCAGCCGAGCCCGGGGTGGCCGAGCCCAAGGCAGCCGAGCCCGGGGTGGCCGAGCCCAAGGCAGCCGAGCCCGGGGTGGCCAGGCCCGAGGCAGCCGGGGCCGAGGCAGCCGGGGCCGGGATGGCGGGCTCGGCCGCCTCCAGGGGTGCGGGCAGGGCCGGTTCGCCGGCGCTGCACCGGGCGAGGTCGCGCAGCGTCGCCGCCAGTTCGTCGCCGGGTGGGCGCCGCCGCGGGTCCTTGTCGAGGCAGGACTCGATCACCGACCAGGCCCGGTCGGACAGGCCCGGTGGCCTGCCGACCGGGTCGTCCAGGTGGTGGCGCAGCACCGCGATCGGCTCGCCGGTGTACGGCGGGCGCCCGGTGAGCAGCTCGTAGAGGACCACGCCGACCGCGTACACGTCGGCGGCCGGCCCCGCGTCGCCGCCGCCGATCACCTCCGGGGCCATGTAGTGCGGCGTACCGATGATCGCGTGCGGGGTGGTGAGGCCGGCCGCGTCGACGACGCGGGCGATGCCGAAGTCGGTGAGCCGCACGTCAGCGCGGCCGTCCGCCAGCTGCAGCAGGATGTTGTCCGGCTTGACGTCGCGGTGCACCACCCCGAGCGAGTGCGCCTCGGACAGGGCCGCCGCCACCTGGCCGAGCAGCCGGGCCGCCTCGGCCGGCGCCAGGGTGCCGGCCGACCGGAGCCGGTCGCGCAGGCTGCCGCCCGCCACGAAGTCCATCACCAGCCCCAGCGACTCGCCCGCGCTGAACAGGTCCCGCACGCCGACGATGTGCTCGTGGCGCACCATCATCAGGATGGTGCGCTCCTGCACGAAGCGGGTGACCAGTTTCGGCTGGCGCAGCAGGCCCTCGTGCAGCAGCTTGACGGCGACCTGCTCGCCGGAGGTCCGCTCGATGCCGCGCCAGACGGTGCCGGTGGCACCGTGCCCGACGGGACAGATCAGGATGTACGAGCTGCCGACGCACCGGCCACTGAGGTCGATGGTGGCGGGAACGTCGAGGCCCGCACCGTTCGCGGTGGAGTCTGGCTGCACGTGTCGTGGTGTCCTCTCCCGGGGCCCTCATCGCTGGCGACGACGATCGTCGTGGTCGATCGGCCGGGCGGCAATGGATCGTCGCCCGAAGTGTCGGGAAGAGTCAGGTCTTCGGGCGACCCGTCACCGTTCGTCCGGACATTCGTTTGTTCATCCGCCCGTGGCCCCGCGGCGACTACCGGCCTTCTTCGAGCCGGCGGTCCCGGTCCTCCTGGTAGGTCGCGCCGCTGTCCGACTCGCTCGTCATCGGGCGGGCGCCGCCCTCGGGCGGTCCCGCCGCCGACTGGCCGCCGGCGGCCAGCTGCGGGAACTTGGCGTCGAAGGCCGGGCGCTCCGAGCGGATGCGCGGCATCCGGTCGAAGTTGCGCAGCGGCGGCGGGCTGGAAGTCGCCCACTCCAGCGAGTTGCCCGCGCCCCACGGGTCGTCGACCGTCACCAGCTGGCCGACCTTGTACGACTTCCACACGTTGTAGATGAACGGCAGCGTGGACGCGCCCAGCACGAACGAGCCGATGGTGGAGACGGTGTTGAGCACGGTGAAGCCGTCGGTCGGCAGGTAGTCCACGTATCGCCGGGGCATGCCCTCCGCGCCCAGCCAGTGTTGCACCAGGAACGTGGTGTGGAAGCCCAGGAAGGTCAGCCAGAAGTGGATCTTGCCGAGCCGGTCGTCGAGCATCCGGCCGAACATCTTCGGGAACCAGAAGTAGACGCCCGCGAAAACCGCGAACACGATCGTGCCGAACAGCACGTAGTGGAAATGCGCCACGACGAAATAGCTGTCGTGCACGTGGAAGTCGACCGGCGGGGCGGCCAGCAGCACCCCGGTCAGCCCGCCCAGCAGGAAGGTGACCATGAATCCGATCGCGAACAGCATGGGTGTCTCGAGGCTGACCTGGCCGCGCCACATCGTGCCGATCCAGACGAAGAACTTCATGCCGGTCGGGACCGCGATCGCGAAGCTCAGGAAGCTGAAGAACGGCAGCAGCACCTGGCCGGTGGCGAACATGTGGTGCGCCCACACGCTGAAGGACAGCATGGCGATGAGGAGGGTGGCGCCGACCAGCCCTTTGTAGCCGAAGAGCGGCTTGCGGCTGAAGACCGGGATGACCTCGGTGACGATGCCGAAGAACGGCAGCGCGACCACGTACACCTCGGGGTGGCCGAAGAACCAGAACAGATGCTGCCAGAGCATCGGGCCGCCGGTTTCGACGTCGAAGACGTGCGCGCCGAGCACCCGGTCGGCGGCCAGCGCGAACAGCGTGGCGGCCAGGAACGGGAAGATGGCGATGACCAGGAGGCTGGTGACCAGGATGTTCCAGGTGAAGATCGGCATCCGGAACATCGTCATGCCCGGCGCCCGCAGGGTCAGGATGGTGGTGATCATGTTGACGCCGCCGAGGATGGTGCCCAGCCCGGAGAGGGCGAGCCCGACGATCCACATGTTGCCGCCCACGCCCGGCGAGTGCAGATCGTCGCTGAGCGGGGCGTACGCCGTCCAGCCGAAGTCGGCCGCGCCGCCGGGGGTGAGGAAGCCGATGACGGTGATCGTGCCGCCGAACAGGTACAGCCAGTATGCGAAGGCGTTGAGCCGCGGGAACGCCACATCGGGCGCGCCGATCTGGATCGGCACCACGAAGTTGGCGAAGGCGAACACGATCGGCGTCGCGAAGAGCAGCAGCATGATCGTGCCGTGCATGGTGAACAGCTGGTTGTATTGCTCCGGCGACAGCACCTGCATGCCCGGGCGGGCCAACTCGGCCCGCATGAGCAGCGCCATCACCCCGCCGAGCAGGAAGAACACGAAGGCGGTGACCATATACATGATCCCGATCTGCTTCGCGTCCGTGGTCCGCAGGGTCCGGGCCAGCGCCGAGCCGCGCACCGGGCGCCGGACAGGCCACGGCCGGGCGACGACCGGGCGCGGGGTGACAGCAGTCATGCCCTTCTCCTCCACCGTACGGATTTACGGCCGCCTACCCACCCGCCCGGATTTTACCCGGTTAACGATGCGCGCAACGGGTAGCCGTTCTGTCTGACTGTTGGCAGGAAGTTGCCGTAGATGGAGTCGCCGAGATGTCGTCGGACCGGTTGGATCCCACCGCCGCCCTCGCGGAGCTGGGCCGCATCAGCCTCGCCGAGAACGATCTGCACGGGGTGCTGACCCGGGTCGCGGACCTGGCCCGGCGCACCGTTCCCGGCGCCGAGGAGGTGTCGATGACCCTGGTGCGCGGGGGCGCCGCGGAGACCGCCGCGTACACCGGGCCGTTGGCCCTGATCCTGGACGAGTGGCAGTACCGGCAAGGCGTCGGTCCGTGCCTGGCGGCCGCGGCCGGGCAGGCCACCGTCTCGGCGCCGGATCTCGCCGGCGACCAGCGCTGGCCGGGCTGGACCGAGCGCGCCGTGGAGGCGGGCGTGCGCAGCTCGCTGTCGGTCGGACTGCCCATCGAGGAGCACGTCGACGGCGCCCTCAACCTCTACGGCGTCCGCCACGCGGCCTTCGACCGCGACGCGGTGACGCTGGCCGAGACATTCGCCGGCTACGCGGCGGTCGCCCTGGCCAACGTCAACCTGTACGCCGCCACGGCGAAGCTGGCACGCCAGCTGGAGACGGCGATGGCCAGCCGGGCCGTGATCGAGCAGGCCAAGGGCATCATCATGGGCAGCCGGCGCTGCACCGCCGACGAGGCGTTCGCGATCCTCACCGCCATCTCCCAGAACTCCAACCGCAAGCTGCGCGATGTCGCCGCCGCGCTCGTGGCCGAGGCCAGGAACGGGGGCGACCGATAGTCCGCGACAGATATCCGCGACAGACAATCCGCGACAATGGATGCCACGATAGGGCTGTCGAGGGGAGGAGGCGCAGTGGTGACCCGACACGAGCCACCGGCCCAGTTCCTGCCCCCGGGCGGCAGCGTCCTGACCGACTCCCTGATCGAGCTGGCGGGCACGGCCGACGACGACTCCGCCGTCGTGGCCCTGCTGGCGACGATCGCCCAGCTCTCCGCCGATCTGCTGGACCCGGTGGCCTTCGCCTCGGTGACCAGGCAGCACGAGAGCCGGTACAGCACGGTGGCGATGAGCAGCGCGCTCGCCCTGGCCGTCGACGAGGCCCAGTACGCCGACAACGCGGGGCCCTGCCTCGACACCCTGGACGGCGGCGCCCCCACCAGCGTGCCACGGATCGACGCGACGATCAGCTGGCCCGGCTTCCGGGACACGGCGTACACGCTGGGCCTGCGCTCGTCGCTGTCCGTCCCGCTGCTCGCCGGGCGTGGAGAGCCGGCCGCCTCACTCAACCTCTACGGCCACGACCCGGCCACCATGGCCCCGCTGAGCGCCGCCGTCCTCGCCGCCTACGACGATGCGCCCGGCAATGGGCCCGGTAACAGGCCCGGTGATGCGCCCGGCAGTGCGCCCGAGGGCCGCCCGCCCCGCTCCGAAGAGGATCTCTGCCCCGGAGCGCGGCAGCTGATCGCCGGCCTCGTCGGCGCCTTCGCCGTCCGGGACACGATCCAGCAGGCGATCGGCATGATCATCGTGGCGCGGCAGACGAACGCGTACCTGGCATACGCGCTGCTCCGGTCGCACGCCGCCGCGACGACAGGCTCACTGTTCGACGCGGCCACGACGATCATCGCCGGAGATCACCGGTAACGGCCGCGGTCAACCACGGCCGACAACGGCGGCGGGCGACAGCTGCCAGCGACGACGACGGCGGGCGACGGCCACGGCGACGGCGGGCGACGGCAGGCGACGGGCACGGTGGCCGGCACCACCCCGAGGTATGGGTGGCGTTCGTGCCATGCTGACGAAACCGGCCGGTCCCGCCGGCGTTCCCGCACCCGCCCACCGTCCCGATCGGAGCAGTCTCGCCCATGCCCGACGTCAACGCTGACCTGCTCTTCGTGGGCGGTCCGGTCTTCACGGCCGACACCGTCCCGTCCCGCGCCACCGCCCTGGCCGTGCGCGGCGGCCGGATCCTCGCCGTCGGCGGCCCGGAGGTCGCCGAGCTCGCCGGGCCGCGAACCGAGGTCGTCGACCTGCGCGGGCGGCTGCTGCTGCCCGGCTTCCAGGACGCGCACGTGCACGCGGTGATGGGCGGGGTGGAGCTCGGCCAGTGCGACCTGACCGGCACGACCGACCTCGGCGAATATCTCGCCCGGATCGACGCGTACGCGCGGGCCGACCCCGGCGGCGGCTGGATCGTCGGCGGGGGCTGGTCGATGGAGAGCTTCCCCGGCGGCGTGCCCACCCGGGGGCTGCTCGACGCGGTGGCCGGCGACCGGCCGGTCTATCTGACCAACCGGGACCACCACGGCGCCTGGGTGAACAGCCGGGCGCTCGCCCTCGCGGGCATCACGGCCGACACCCCGGACCCGGTGGACGGCAGGATCGACCGGGAGCCCGGCGGCGCCCCGGGCGGCGGGCTGCAGGAAGGGGCGATGGAGCTGGTCGCGGCGCTGGTGCCGGCGGTGACCCCGGCGGAACGCCTCGCCGGGCTGCTGCGCGCGCAGCGGCTGCTGCACGCCCTGGGCATCACCGCCTGGCAGGACGCGATGCTGTGCGCGACCAACGGCTACGCCGACATCTCCGACGCCTACCGCACCGCGGCCGGCGACGGCTCGCTGATCTCCACCGTGATCGGCGCGCTGTGGTGGGACCGCGACCGGGACGCCGCGCAGATCCCCGAGCTCGTGGCGAAGCGGGCGGCGTTCAGTGTCGGGCGGCTGCGCTGCGGCTCGGTGAAGTTCATGCTCGACGGCGTCGCGGAGAACTTCACCGCGGCGATGACCGCGCCCTACCGCGACGGCCACGGCCACGCCACCGCCAACAGCGGCCTGTCGTTCATCGACCCGGTCGCGCTGCGCGACTATGTCACCGCGCTGGACGCGCTGGAGTTCCAGGCGCACTTCCACGCGCTCGGCGACCGGGCGGTCCGCGAGGGTCTGGACGCGGTCGCCGCCGCCCGGGCGGCCAACGGGCCGCGCGACACCCGGCCGCACCTGGCGCACCTGCAGGTCGTGCACCCCGACGACGTGCCGCGCTTCCGCGAGCTGGGGGCGACCGCGACGATCCAGGCGCTGTGGGCCACGCACGAGCCGCAGATGGACGAGCTCACCCTGCCGTTCCTGGACCCGGTGCTGGCCGGGCGGCAGTACCCGTTCGGCGACCTGCACCGGGCCGGCGCCACCCTGGCCGCGGGCAGCGACTGGCCGGTCAGCAGCCCGGACCCGGTGCGCGGCATCCACGTCGCGGTCAACCGGGGGCTGCCGGGCGGCGGCGCCCCGCCGTTCCTGCCGGCGCAGCGGATCGAGCCGGCCACCGCGCTGCGGGCGTACACCTCGGGCTCGGCCTTCGTGAATCACCTCGACGACACCGGCGTCCTGCGGGCCGGCCACCAGGCCGACCTGGTGGTCCTGGACCGCGACCTGCTCACCTGCCCGCCGGAGACGATCGCCGACGCCCGGGTGGCGCTGACCTACATCCGGGGCGAACGGGTCTACGCCGCCCCGGACGCGTGACGGCCTAGCGTTCGCTCGGCTCGGGCTCGGGCTCGGCGGCCTCCTCGGCCGGCTCCGGCTGGGCCTCGACGGCGTCCTCCACCGGCTGGCGCTGCGCCGGCACGAGTGCCTCGCCCGCGGTGGAGCCGTGCCGGCCGGCCGAGCCGTCCTGGGCCGGCAGCTCGCCGATCACCTGCGGCTGGTCCACCCACAGGGCGCGCAGCTGACCCTGCATGAAGTTCATGAGCCGACCGCGGTATTCGCGGTCGAACTGCTCCAGCGCCTCGATCTGCTCCTGCAGCGCCTCGCGCTTGACGCCGAGGCTGCCGACCACGTCGTCGTAGCGCTGCTGGGCCTGCAGGTTGAGCTGCTCGGCGTTGGCCTTGGCCTCGGCGGCGATCGAGTCGGCCCGCGCCTGCGCGTCGAGCACGATCTTCTCGGCGCTGCGGCGGGCCTCCTCGGCGGCGGCCCGGGCCTCCTGACCGATCTGGTCGGCGCCGGCGCGCGCGTCGTGCAGCACCTTGTCGGCCTCGCGGCGCACGTTGTGCGCGTGGATCTGGGCGTCCCGGGCGATGTTCTCCGCCGCGGCCAGCGCGTCCGTACGGATCTTGTCGGCCTGCTGGTGCGCGGCGCCGACGTGCTCCTCGGCGGTGCGCTGGGCCATGCTGAGCACCTGGAGGGCCTGGTTCGGCAGTCCGGGCACGGGCGTCGGCGCCACCAGCGCGTGCTCGGAGGTCGCGCCGTCGGGCGACGTCCCGAGCATCACCTTGACGCGATCCTTCATCCGGTTGTCAGTCACAGGAGACCTCCGTACGTGCGGCTTCACCGCGGCGGCTTCGAGTCGACGAGGCCCCCGCGGCGGGCGGGAGCGGACATGGTCGACGCGGCTGTCTGCCCCGGCGTACCGGCCGGAACGCTGGCCATGATCGGCGGAATGCTACCAAGCCGACGAGCCCGAACGCGAGGAGCCGAACAGCCCGGCCCGATCGGCCGATCGGGCCGGGCGTGGGCGTGAAATGCCTGTTCAGCGGCCCTCTAGGGGCAATGACCGGTCAGCGACCCGCCAGGGCTTACGGGCAACCCAGCACTTACCGGGGCCCAGCGCTTGCGGCGGCCTAGGGCTTGCGGGCGACGGCACCGAACTCGTCGACCGGGCGCAGGTCGGCCTCGCTCGCCGCCGGATCGGGCCGCCACCGCGCGCACGGGACCAGGCCGGGCTCGACGATCTCGAGCCCGGTCAGATAGGTGGCGATCTGCTCGGGGGTACGCAGGTGGTAGGCGAGCGGGGCGTTGGCGTTCCACACCGCGATCGCCTGCTCGAAGGCCGGCCCGTCGAGCACGTTGGTGCCGTCGGCGGTGACCAGGTAGCTGCCGGAGGGAAACGCGTCCATCAGCCGGCGCACGATCGCCGCCGCCTCGGCGAGGTCGCCGACGTGACCGAGAATGTTCATCAGGATCAGCCCGACCGGCTTGCTCAGATCCAGCGTGGTGCGGCCGGCCAGCGCGAGGATCGCGCCCGGGTCGTGCAGGTCGGCGTCGAGGTATTCGGTCGCGCCCGCGCGGGTGCCGGTCAGCAGGGCACGGGCGTGCGCGAGGACCATCGGGTCGTTGTCGACGTACACGATGCGGGCCTCGGGCGCGGCGGCCTGGGCGACCTGGTGGGTGTTGTCCACCGTCGGCAGGCCGGTGCCGATGTCGAGGAACTGCCGGATGCCGCATTCGGCGGTCAGGAACGTGACGGCCCGGGTCAGGAAGGCGCGTGAGGTGCGCGCTACCACGGTGATGTCCGGGTAGAGCTCGGCGAACTGATCGCCGACCGCCCGGTCTGCCGCGAAGTTGTCCTTGCCGCCGAGCCAGTAGTTCCACACCCGCGCGGAGTGCGGCACGTCCTGGTTGATCCCCGCCGTCCCGGCCGTGCCCTGCTGCTCCATGTCGGACAATCTACCGCTGAGACGCGATCAACTGATCGCCTGTCACCTATGCGGTATCCACCAGGTCACCGGCGGGATGCGGCACCGGCAGGATGCGCAGCACCCACCAGGTCACCGGCACGGTACGACAGCGCTCACCAGGTCACCGGCAGGGTGCGCAGGCCGCGGACCAGCAGGCCGGGCTTCCATTCCAGGGCGTCGGCGTCGACCGCCAGGGCCAGCCCCGGCAGGCGGGCCAGCAGGGTGCCGAGCGCCACCTGCAGCTCCATCCGGGCCAGTTGCGCGCCGATGCAGTGGTGCACGCCGTGCCCGAAGCCGAGGTGCGGGCCGGCGCCCCGGGTGATGTCGAGCCGGTCCGGATCGTCGAAGACCGTGCCGTCGCGGTTGGCCGAGGCCATCGCGGCGATCACCGGTTCGCCGGCGCGGATCCGCACGCCGCCGAGCTCCAGATCCTCGGTGGCATACCGGGCGAACCCGGCGGCCACCCCCAGGGGGACGTACCGCATCAGTTCCTCGACGGCGCCCGGCACCAGCTCGGGCCGCGCGCGCAGCACCGCGAGCTGCTCCGGGTGGGTGAGCAGCACGTACACGAAGTTGGAGATCTGGGTGACCGTGGTCTCGTGGCCGGCGGCGAGCAGGCCGGCCGCGAGGTCCACCATCTCCTGCTCGGTGAGCCGGTCGTTGTCCTCGTCGCGGGCCCGCACCATGGCGCCGATGAGGTCGTCGGTCGGCGTCTCGCGCCGCTGCGCGATCAGCCCCGCCATGTAGGCCCGCAGGCTGTTCAGATACTCCACGATCCGCTCGGGCGGCAGCGACGTGGTCGAGATGATCGACTCCGACCAGGTCCGGAAGAGGTGCTGGTCGGCGGTGGGCACGCCGAGCAGCCGGCAGATCACCCGTACCGGCAGCGGGGTGGAGAAATCCTCGACGAGATCGGCCGGCGGTCCCGCCGCCGCCATGGCGTCGACCAGCTCACCGGCGATCGCGGCCGCGACGGGCCGCAGCTGCTCGACCCGGCGCGCGGTGAAGGCCTTGGCGACCAGGCGGCGCAGGCGGCTGTGGTCGGGCGGGTCCATCGACATGATGCCCCCCTCGGCCGGCTGGGGCGAGGTGCGGGGCTCGTCGCGCCCGACGCTGAGGGCCCGGCTGAACCGCGGGTCGCCGAGCACCACCTTGACGTCCTGGTAGCGGGTGGCGAGCCAGGCCTCCTCGCCGAAGGGCAGCCGTACCCGGGCCACCGGCTCCTGCCGGCGCAGCTGCGCGTAGAGCGGGTCGAGGTCGAGCCGGTCCGGCTCGTGGAAGGGATACGGCCGGGCAGCACCGACCTGCCGGGTGTCAGTCATCGCACGCTCCCACCATCGAGGGCCACCGGGTGGAGGACCATCCGGATCGACCATACGTTTAGCTACATGCCAGACACGGATAGTAGTGCGGCACCTCCCGACACGACACCCTATTCATTGAAGTTCGTCGAAGGATTTGCGATCGCGGCCAGCGCCGCCACGGCCACGCGCGGGCGATTTAGCCGCAAAGATAGCCTTGGTGATGATTGATGCCGTTTAGCATGGATGAACCTGCCGGTAAGCGTGAGGATGCCATGAAGAGTCGCCGCTCAATGACCGTCGTCCTGACGGTCGGAACCGTCCTGATCGGCACGGCGGCAACGGCCGATGCCGCCACCGGCCGGCCGGTCGCCGTCTGGGAGATGAACGAGCGGGCCGGCGCCCGGACCATGGTGGACAGCGGTGGCCGCGGGCTGCACGGCCGGATCGGCCGCGAGGTGGGCACCGACACCTACGTCAGCGGCGCCACCGGCTACCGTTTCGACCGGCTGGAGCCCGACTCCCCGCCGCCCCGCCCGGGACACCTGGTCACCGTGCGCGACGCCGACGCCCTCGACCCGGGAACCCGCGACTACGCGGTGACCATCCGGCTCCGCACCACGCACAAGTTCGGCAACCTCGTCCAGAAGGGACAGGCGACGGTCTCCGGCGGCAACTTCAAGCTGCAGATCCCCGGCGGCATCGTGGAGTGCCTGTTCCGCGGCTCGGTCAGCTCGGTCCTGGTGTCGTCGCCGCGGCGCCTCAACGACGGCCGCTGGCACACCGTCCGCTGCGCCCGCTACCGGGAGGGGATCACGCTGTCCGTGGACGGCACGACGGTGGCGCGCAGCCCCGGCTGGACCGGCCGGATCGCCAACTCGTGGCCGGTGAGCATCGGCGGCAAGACCAGCTGCGACCAGATCGACGTGGGCTGCGACTACTACGCCGGCGACCTGGACTACGTGCAGATCGACTCCGAATGAGCGGTCGACGGGGCCCCGCCGCTACCCACCGACGAACACACTGAACGGGACCACCGGGCTGTCGTGGCGGGTCCAGCCGGCCGGCGGCCGCCGGATCGGGGATCCCGTCGTGTGCGCCGGGTAGGTCGACACGACCACCCGGCCCGCACGATTGACCACCGTCGCCGGGCGGCCGCAGGCGCGCAGCACCGGCAGCAGGACGCGCTCGGCCCGCGCCACGTACACGTCCGAGCCCACCACGCCCGCCAGCGAGGAGTCCGCGCGGTGCACCGGGACGGTGAACGTCAGCGTGTACGCGTCCGTGCAGAGGTAGTCCACGTACGGCCCGGTGATGTGCCGACGGCCCGTGCGGTGCGGGACTGCCCACCACTCCAGCACCGTGTAGTCGCGGAAGCCGTCGCGGGCCGGATCGGACACCACCCGCAGCGGCGTGATCCGCCCGCCCGGGCCGCGGGTCCACCAGGCCAGGTGCCAGGGCGCGTCGGTGAGCAGCGCCGGGTCGGCGATCAGTCCCGAGCCGGCGACCAGGTCGTCCGCGCGGCGCAGCTGGGCGAGCGCCAGCGGCCGGATCGCGGCCAGCTCGGCCAGCCGGGGCCGGCGCCCGGCCGGCAGGGCCGCGGCCACCGCCTCCGCCATCAGCAGCAGCGGCTCGAACACCGTCGCGCACAGGCGTTCCAGCTCGGCGGCGACGCCCTCCGCCGCCGGGGCCGCGCCAGGCCGCGTGACGACCTCGGGCAACGAACTCACCGGGGACTTCCGCCACGGGTGGGAATCAGTCATCCACCACCTCCAGGCGCGCTCGGACCACCGCGTCGATCGCACGCCCGACGTGCTCCGCTGTCAAGGCCCGGGCCCGGTCGCGGTCGCCCGCGGCGATCGCGGCCACGATGCCCGCGTGATCCGATTCGGACCGGGCGCGGCCTTCCGGCGAGCCCATCGACAGCCACAGCAGCGGGCCGAACTCCGCCTGCAGCCGCATCTCCTCACTGGTCATCCGGGCCGACTGGGTGGCCGCCGCGATCTCCAGGTGGAACTGCGCCTCGGCCCGCCGCGAGCCGCCGGGGTCCGTCGCGCGCCGTACCCCGACCTCGCGGAGCCGCTCCAGGTCCTCGCCCGCCGCGCGCTCGGCGGCCAGCGCCGCCGCGGCGCCGGCGATCGCGGTGTAGAAGTCGCCGAAGTCGCGGATGTCGATCAGGGACAGCTCGGCCAGCCGGCCGCGGATCAGCGACGGGTCGGGCTTCTCCGGCGCGCACACGAAGCTGCCGCCGCCGCGCCCCCGCCTGGTGGTCACCAGCCCCAGCTCGCGCAGGCTCTGCAGCGACTCCCGGGCGGTGACCGGCGCGACGCCGAGCGCCTCGGCCAGGTCCACCTCGGAGGGCAGTTGCTCGCCGTCGCCGAGAACGCCGAGCACGATGGCGTCGCGCAGCCGGCGGGTGACCGCCTCGGCCCGGCCGCCCTGGGTCAGCGGAGCGAAGACCGCCCGCCGCGATGGCTGATCCGGCATCGTCCCCCCGCGCTTGTTCGGCAACCGGTGGTACGGCAACCGGTTGTTCGGCAACCCGCAACTTACCGGCCTCGCGCATGTCGGCCTTGTGCTTTGAAGTATGGAGCCATAGGTTTTGCGGCAGCAGCCGGATTCCTCCAGCTACCAGATTCCTCCAGCGACCGGAGGCCTGCGTGGACACTGCCCCGGCGATCGGACTGAGCGGCCTGCGCAAGACCTTCGGCAGCGCCGTCGCTGTCGACGGCATCGACCTCGAGATCGCCGACGGTGAGTTCTTCTCCATGCTCGGGCCGTCCGGGTCGGGCAAGACCACGGTGCTGCGGATGATCGCGGGCTTCGAGCGGCCCACCGCGGGCCGCGTCCTGCTCGGCGGCGCCGACGTCACCGGCGCCGCGCCGTTCCAGCGCGACGTCAGCACGGTGTTCCAGGACTACGCCCTGTTCCCGCACCTGTCGGTGCGCCAGAACGTCGAGTACGGCCTGGCGGTGCGCAGGGTCGGCCGGTCCGAGCGCCGCGAGCTGGCCGAACAGGCGCTGGCCGGGGTGCGGATGGCCGGCTTCGGCGACCGCAAGCCCGGGCAGCTCTCCGGCGGGCAGCGCCAGCGCGTCGCGCTGGCCCGCGCGCTGGTGGTGCGGCCCAAGGTGCTGCTGCTGGACGAGCCGCTGGGCGCGCTCGATCTCAAGCTGCGCCAGCAGATGCAGGTCGAGCTCAAGCAGTTGCAGCGCGACGCCGGCATCACCTTCATCTTCGTCACCCACGATCAGGAGGAGGCGCTGACCATGAGCGACCGGATCGCCGTGTTCGAGCACGGCCGGGTCGCCCAGGTCGGCACCGCCGCCGAGATCTACGAGCGGCCGCAGACCGAATTCGTGGCCGGCTTCGTCGGCACGTCGACCGTCCTGACCGGACCCGCCGCCGTCGCGCTGCTCGGCCGCCCGGGCACGTTCGTCGTGCGCCCGGAACGGGTCCGGCTGGCCCGTACCGGATCGGATCCGGCCGGATCGGGCGCAGTCGGATCGGGCGCAGTCGGATCGGGCGCAGTCGGATCGGGCGCTGTCGGCACCATCGCCGAGGTGGTGTATCTCGGCGCGACCACCCGCTACCTGGTCGATCTCGAGGCCGGGCCGCGGATCACCGCCAGCGAGGCCAACACCGAGGCCGGCGCCGCGACAGCCGCGCAGCGCCGCGGTGAGCGCGTCCTCGTCAGCATCCGGGCCGGCGACGTCGTCGCCCTGGAGAACCCATGAAGGGTCGGGCCATGGAATTCACCAGATCTCTCTTCCGGGGTACGGCGCTGACCGCCGTCATCCTGCTCGCCGCCGGCTGTGGCACCTCCTCCGGGGAGGACTCCCCCGCACCGGGCGCGTCCGGCTTCACCCCGCCGAAGATCGCCCAGCTCGCCCAGCTCGGCGCCGGCGAGGGCGCCGTCGCCATCCTGGCCTGGCCCGGGTACGCCGAGAACGGCGCCAACGACCCGGCGGTGGACTGGGTGACCCCGTTCGAGAAGCAGACCGGCTGCGAGGCCACCGTCAAGACCTTCGGCACCTCCGACGAGGCGGTGACCCTGATGAAGACCGGCGGGTACGACGTGGTGTCCGCCTCCGGCGACGCGTCGCTGCGGCTGATCGCGGCCGGCGACGTGGCACCGGTGAACACCACCCTGATCCCCAACTACGCCGACGTCACCGGCTTCCTCAAGGACAAGGCGTGGAACTCCGTCGGCGGCCAGATGTACGGCGTGCCGCACGGCTGGGGCGCCAACCTGCTGATGTACCGCACGGACAAGGTCAACCCGGCGCCGACCTCCTGGGCCGCGGTGTTCACCGACGCGGCCAAGTACGCCGGCAAGGTCACCGCGTACGACTCGCCCATCTACATCGCCGACGCCGCGCTGTTCCTGATGAACACCAGGCCGGAACTGGGCATCAAGAACCCGTACGCGCTGGACGACAAGCAACTGGCCGCCGCGGTCGAGCTGCTCAAGGCGCAGAAGCCGCACGTCAGCGAGTACTGGTCGGACTACCTCAAGGAGGTGCAGTCCTTCAAGAGCGGCAACTCGGTCATCGGCACCACCTGGCAGGTCATCGTCAACACGGCCACCGCCGAGAAGGCGCCGGTCAAGGCGGTGCTGCCGGCCGAGGGCTCGACCGGCTGGTCCGACACGTGGATGGTCGCCGCGA
>NZ_QHHV01000340.1:0-2501 GCF_003947245.1 Actinoplanes sp. ATCC 53533
TGTGTATGCGGTTGGCGAGGCGGAGCGGGAATGCCGTGCCGAGTACGGTGACATGGCCTGGGAGTGGTCCAGTGCCTGGTGGGCCCGCTACCAGGCAGGATTCGAGGACGACTCAGCGGAGTGCGCCCAGGAAGGCGACCTGAATCTGGTCAGGGTCGCCGCCTTCATGCGCCAATGGCACGACGGGGTCGCAGCGCCTTCGCAGGCTGCTGTCTTCATTGAGGGTGAACATAAGGATCAGTTCGAGGGCGCCGAGGGTGCTGACGCTGCGGCGAGCTGGTCGCGGGTCGCCGAGGAACTCGAAGGGCTGTCAGGGACCCGCACGTTCGGCGCGTTTGTTCCTTACCTGGCGCCTGGAAAGTTCTGGCGGCTGAATGCCGACCCAGGGCAGGCTCTTGTCAGCGTTGCCGATGACGCGTTGGAGCTTCTGGCGGCGTCGGGCAAGCCGATTCGGCCGCGGCGTTCGAATCGCCGTCTCTCGGGCGCGGACCAGCCGATCCCACCTCATCCGAACTAGCATTCTTGCCGTCGCGCAAGATCCGCCCCCCGGAACCGTCGGCACCGAGGTCGTGACGCTCCGCACCCAACCAAGTCCTTGCAGTAGCTCGACGCCCAAGGCGTCGTCTCGGTCAGCGCAAGCGTGGTCAGGCCCAAGCGGCGCAGCGCCGCTACCTCCGGCCGCTGGTCTCCACGTCGGACGCCTCGGACGCGTACGCGCCGGGAAGAGCGGGCTCACACAACTTGCACCGCACTGCCTTGCGCCGACCGAGCCATGCGGTCAGCTCTTCGGCGGTCATCCGTTGAGCGCTGCCTGAGGTGCGCATGTAGTAGGAGGAGCCGTCGTACGCCCGGCCGTCGTGCACATACTCCTGCAGCGTCTGGCCCGGATGCTCGATGGTGAGCCGCGCCGGGTCACTGCAGCAGTCCCTACGGTGGATCTTTCCCGAGGAACTGACCACGTACGGGTGGCTGTCAGGGGTGGTCGCCGCCTCCTGCCGCGAGAGCTCCTCGGCGGCGGCCTGGTACTCCTGTAGAGCGCGAGCGTACGAGTCGATCGCTGCCTCGCAGTCGGGACAGCAGCCGCTGCGCTCGCTGAACCTACCGATTGCACGCAGGACCATCGCGCGGACCTCAGCGACGCTGGCCTCGCCGCGCTCGGCGGCGCTCAGCATGCGTAGCAACGCCGGCACCTCGATCATCCACGACCCGCCCTCGCCATCCGGTGGGGCGAAGCCGCCGTACTCCAGCACAACGTCCTGGTGACGTTCTCCCGCGAACGTGAACGACACCGACATCGCCCGAGGCATCAGCGGCCCACAGCAAGGTCGAAGGCCAGCTCGGCGCCGCCATGCTCCCGATAGCCCGCGGGCGTGATGATGGCACCGCGCTCAGCGAGCCCGCCAGGGCATGCACGGACGGCTGCCTCATCGGTGAAGGCCAGTTTTGCGAGCATGCCCAGGCGGGTGCTCGCACGGTAGATGACCACGCCCGTGTAGTCCTCTCGCCTGGCGACATCGCCCCGCTGCATCAGGACGAGTCGATAGAGAGGGTTGGCCGCATGACCGGTGGGCTTGCCCCACACCATCGCCTTCAGGCTCATCCGCACAGCGTAGCCGTAACCAGTGGCTACGCGACGCTCACCGTGAGCGGGGGTGACACAGGCCATCGCCATGAATCGGAGGCCTGGTTCATGCACGTCAAAGCGCCGATTCCGTGGCCTGCCGTGCGGAGCCGAGCAACTCGTGATGGGCGCGCACACTGCCGACCGTGTCCTCATAGAGGGGGTCGCCGCACTGGAAAATGAGGATCTCGACGTCGTCAGGCCATGCCTGATCGAGGACCTCGCCGGCCCCGCCGAGCGAGTGCCTTGTTCGGGCAGCATCAGCGCGGTGTCCGGGTGCCGCCGCGACCACCGCCGGCCGTCCGCAGGGCCGTGCCTGGCTGGTCCGCGATGGCGACGGCTCGCAGCCGAGTGGAAATGTCAGAGGGGGGTCCTAGCCTGAACCGTTGACATCAGTCCGGCGAACGGGAGCGAACGTGAGGCGTCCATCCATTGGCGTGCGATGTGGCCGCGCATCCAGCCATGGGTTCAACGCGAGCAGCGCCTGGGTGAGATCGCGCAGGCTCGACACGGGCGATCCTGGGAGTGGACGAACAGGCGCCGCGGACCGTGTCGGCATCGGTTGGCCGGGCGCCTGACGATGCCGAGAAGAAGCGTTCAACAGCGGGCCGGCTTCCGTGCCGAGGCATTCGTCGACAAGGCCGTGTCAGACGCGGGACATGTCTGGAACAACACCCTGCGTGACTTCGGCATCGACGGCCACATCGAGTTCGTCGACACGGAGCGGCAGGTCAGCGGCTTCGCCGTCGCCGCCCAGGTCAAGGGCACGGAGGTCGGTTTCCCCGGCGACAACGCGGCGGGTTTCCGCTTCGTCTGCGACGCTGATCGCGTCGACTACTGGCTGCGCTACGGTCGACCGGTCGTTCTTATCTGTGTCGAT
>NZ_QHHV01000341.1:0-11198 GCF_003947245.1 Actinoplanes sp. ATCC 53533
GCGTGCGCGTGCCATCGATGATCCCGACAACGACGTGCGGAAGGCGGCCGTGCAGGCGGTCGTCGCGGGCTGGGCCGGGCACCCGGAGACCCTGCCCTGGCTCCACGAACGCACGATGGACCGGGCCAGCCGCGTGCGGTTGGCCGTGGTCAAGGCGGTCGTCGCGGGCTGGCCGACCGACCCGGGCACGCTGCCGTTGCTGCGTGAGCGTGCCACCAATGACTCCGCCTGGGACGTGCGGAAGGCGGCCGTGCAGGCGGTCGCCGTGGGCTGGGCCGAGCATCCGGAGACCCTGCCCTGGCTGCACGAACGCACCACGGACCGGGCCAATGGCGTGCGGTTGGCCGCGGTGGAAGCGATCGTCGCGGGCTGGCCGACCGATCCGGGCACCCTGCCGTTGTTGCGCGAGCGCGCCGTGGCCGACGGCAACTGGACGGTGCGGTCGGTCGCGGTGCGGGCGATCGCCACGGGCTGGGCCGAGCACCCGGAGACCTTGCCCTGGCTGCACGAACGGATGGTGGACCGGGCCAAGGGCGTGCGGCTGGCCGTGGTCAGGGGGATCGTCGCGGGCTGGCCCACCGATCCGGGCACCCTGCCGCTGCTGCGCGAACGGGCCACCGGCGACCCCGACGAGGACGTGCGGCGGTTCGCGATCCAGGAGATCGCCGAACGGCGGGCGGAATGAACGGCTTTGAATCGTATCATTGACACGGACGCATCGACGTAGCACTATCAATCCACTGTTCACTTAGTTTACAGATCCCGTCGATCCCCCGATCGAGAGAGCGCTCCACGCGATGGCGGGGGCGGTCGTGCGGGCCATTCAACGCTGTCCAGGAGGCGGAGCAGCCATGCGCAGACCGTTCGTTCGCCGGGGCTCCATAGCCATGACCCTGTCCGTCCTCGCGGCATTGCTGCCCGCCGGTGCCGCACCGGTCCAGGCCGCCGCCGCTGTGGCCGCGGCTCCGCCACCCGGCGCGATCGAGGCGCTGAACCTGTCGCCCACGTCCCGCACGGTCCGCCCGACGGCGATCTATCGCACCACCGGCACGGTCGCCAACCCGCAGAACGTGCTCGCCGACCTCGCGACGCGGATCACCGGCGCGAACTCGTCCATCACCCTCGACTTCGGCAAGGAGGTCGGCGGCCTGGTGACGCTGAACTTCGGCGCCGCCAGCAACAGCGGCCAGCAACTGGGGCTGGCGTTCAGCGAGTCGTCGCTCTTCGTCGGCAACGACAGCGACACCAGCGCCACGCACGAGGGTCGCGGGGACGGCGCGCTCACCGCCGCGGCGCCCGCGAACGGCAGCTACACCATGCCGGCTCAATATCTGCGCGGTGGCTTCCGTTACCTGACGGTCTTCCTGCGGACCTCCGGCTGGGTCGACCTGACCAGGGTCTCGCTGAACTTCACCGCCGCACCCGGCAAGGCCAACCCGGCCGACTACGCGAACTACTTCTACTCCAACGACAACCTGCTGAACCGCATCTGGTACGGCGGCGCCTACACGGTGCAGATGAGCACGATCGCCGCCAACCAGGGCCGGGCGTGGCCCGCCCCGGCGACATTGTGGAACAACGCCGCCGTGGCCGGCGTCGGCACCGCGGTGCTGTCGGACGCCGCGAAGCGGGACCGCAACGTGTGGCCGGGCGACCTCGGCATCGCGACCCCGACCGCGTACGCGTCCACCAACGAGCTGGAATCCAGCCGCAACGCCCTGACCACCGTCTACAACATGCAGAACACCTCCGGCGAGCTGCCCTACTCGGGCCCGCCGTTCAACCTGTGGGGCTCGGACACCTACCACCTGTGGACGCTGAACGTGACGTCGACGTACTACAACTACACCGCCGACAAGGCCTGGCTCGACAGTGTGTGGTCGAGGTTCACCCGGGGGATGACCTACATCATCAACAAGACCGACAGCAGCGGGCTGCTGAACGTCACGAACACCGCCGACTGGGCCCGCAACGGCCAGGGCGGGCTCAACATCCAGGCCAACGCCCTGATGTACGCCACCCTCACCGGCGCGAGCAGGCTCGCGGCGGTCCAGGGTGACAGCGCGCTGGCGGCCACCTACGCGAGCCGGGCCGCAACGCTCAAGACGGCCGCGAACGCGCGGCTCTGGGACGCCGCCGCCGGAATGTACCGGGACAACCCCACCAGCGGGATGTACCCGCAGGACGGCAACTCCATGGCTGTCTGGTACGGCCTCACCGACTCGGCGGCGAAGAACACCAGCATCGTGCAGCGCCTCGCGCAGCGGTGGAACGCGTACGGTGCGACGACGCCGGAGTGGAACGGCGACGTCCACCCGTTCCCGGGCTCGATGGAGGTGCACGCGCACTTCACCGCCAACGACGACCACACCGCCCTGGCCCAGATCCGTCGCACCTGGGGTCACATGCTCGACAGCCCGGTCGGCACCAGGAGCACGATGTGGGAGGGGATCAAAGCCGACGGCGGGCTCGCCTACAACCCGTCGTTCATGAGCCTGGCGCACGGCTGGTCGACCGGGCCGACCTCCGCGCTGACCTTCGACGTCCTCGGCACGGCACCGGAGCCGACCATCGGGCAGTACCGGTTCGTGCCCCATCCCGGCGACCTCACCAGCGTCGAAGGCCGCATCACCATGCCGCAGGGCGCGATCAACGCTGCCTGGTCGCGCGACCCGTCCGCCGGCACCTTCACCTCCCAGATCACCAGCCCGGCCGGAACGACCGGCCGGATCGGCGTCCCGAAGCTGACCGGCACCATCACGGTCTCCGTGAACGGCGCGGTCGTCTGGAGCAACGGAACCTTCACCCCGCGACCGGGCATCGGCGGCGGCACCCAGGACGACGCGTACGTGTACCTGACCGGCGTCACCCCGGGCACCTACACGTTCACCGCCACCGGCCTGGGCAACCCGGCGCCGCCCACGCCGACCGGGGGCGACCTCCCGGCCGGATTCACCCGCTGCGCCGCCGAGAACGGGCAGTGCTCGTTGAGCGGCACGCGCATGGTGGCCTACGGGGCCGGCGCCTACACCTACAAGACGGTCACCGAGGGCACCGCGTGCACCAACGCCGCCTTCAACGGCGACCCGGCCGTCAACCTGGTGAAGTCGTGCTACGTCGCGCCGCTCGGCGGCCCGACCGGCTACACCCAGTGCGCGGCGGAGGGTGGCACCTGCGGCTTCACCGACAACCGCAGGGTCGCCTACGGCGCGAACGGCGCCTTCAACCACCGGATCCTCGCCGGCGGCACCGCATGCACCAACGAGGTGTTCGGCGATCCGCTCAACGGCACCGCGAAGGCCTGCTACCTGCCGCCGGCCGGCGGCCC
Source organism: Actinoplanes sp. ATCC 53533 (assembly GCF_003947245.1). Lineage (NCBI taxonomy): Bacteria > Bacillati > Actinomycetota > Actinomycetes > Micromonosporales > Micromonosporaceae > Actinoplanes > Actinoplanes sp. ATCC 53533. Next base: position 3,329 of record NZ_QHHV01000341.1, read on the forward strand.
CACCGGCGGCTGGACCCAGTGCGCGGCGGAGAACGGCACCTGCGCCGCGGCCGGCGGCCAGCCCATCGCGTACGGCGCCAACGGTGCGTTCGCCTACACGACGGCCACCGGAAACGTCTCCTGCTCGAACGCCACCTTCGGCGACCCGATCGCCAACACGGTGAAGGCCTGCTACTCCCGCACGGGTGCCCCCAGCGGCTACGGCACCACCTGCGCCGCCGAGAACGGCACCTGCACCTTCACCGGTCAACAGACCGTCGCCTATGGGGCCCGCGGCAAGTACCTCTACCGCAGCTTCACCTCAACCGCCGCGTGCACCACGGCCGCGTTCGGCAGCGACCCGCTGCCCGGCGTGGTGAAGTCCTGCTACCTGACGCCGTAGCGGCACTGCGGCCCGGTCCGACGTCAGCCGACCCGGCCCGTCGGACCGGCCCCGCGGCGCGCGGCGACCCCATGACCAGACGATCCGGTCGATGACAACCAGAAGCAGTTCAAGGGAATCCTCATGCGATACCTGATGGATCTGGCCGACGCCACCGGCGCGAGCGCCTACCGCGCCCATGCCCAGCGGCAGGCCGACGTCATCTGGCAGCACGACCGCGACCCGCTCAACCGGATCGGCCAGCGCTGGTCCGGGCAGATCGGCGGCATACCCGAACGCGCGGGAGTGGCGCACCCAGGCGAGCGGCCTGGGCGCGCTACTCGCCGCGACCGCCAACCCCGGAAACCGGCGGTCGGGCGGGCTGCTCAGCCCAAGTGCCGGGCGATCTGGCTGAGGTCCGCCGGGCCCAGCCGGTCCGCGCTGGTCTTGGCCTGGTGCCAGAACGGGTAGCGCAGCGGCTCGCCGCTGGCGTCGTCGAGCGCGGCGATCTCGTCCGCGGTCAGCTCGAGGTCGGCCGCGGCCAGGTTGTCGCGCAACTGCTCCGGCGTGCGTGCGCCGACGACCAGCGAGGTCACGGCCGGCTTCTGCGCCAGGTACGCCAGCGAGACCCGCGCCGCCGACACCCCGTGCGACTCGCCGATCTTCACCGCCAGCTCGATCGTGTCGTACAGCTTGTCCTCGTTGTTGACCGGCGGCTCGTCCCAGTCGGAGAGGTGCCGGCTGCCGGGCGGCGCCTGCACGCCGCGCCGGTATTTGCCGGAGAGCAGGCCGCCGGCGAGCGGGCTCCACACCAGGATGCCGATGCCCTGGTCGATCGCGAGCGGCACGATCTCCGCCTCGATGTCCCTGTTCTGCAGCGAGTAGAAGACCTGGGTGCTGGCGAACCTTTCCAGCTGCCGGGCGTCGGAGATGGCCAGCGCCTTCATCAGCTGCCAGGCGGCGTAGTTGGAGCAGCCGACGTAGCGGACCTTGCCGCTGCGGACCAGGTCGTCCAGCGCGGTCAGGGTTTCCTCCAGCGGAGTCTGCCCGTCCCATTCGTGCAGCTGAAAGAGGTCGATGTAGTCGGTGCCGAGCCGGCGCAGGCTGGCCTCGGCGCCGCGGATGATGTGGTGCCGGGAGAGGCCGGCGTCGTTCGGCCCGTCACCCATCGGCATCCGCACCTTGGTGGCGATCAGCACCTCGTCGCGGTCCGCGCCGAGCGCCTCGCCGAGGATCTCCTCGGAGAGGCCGGCCGAATAGACGTCGGCCGTGTCGATCAGGTTGACACCCGCGTCCCGGGCGATCGCGATCTGCTCGCGGGCCCCGGCCACGTCGATCGTGCCGACCGGGGTGGCCCAGCCTGTCCCGCCGAAACCCATCGTGCCCAGAGTGAAGTTCGAGACCCTCAGGCCCGTACGGCCGAGCTGCCGGTACTGCATCGTCATTCGTCCTCTCCGCGATCCATCCCGCCAAGGCCCAGCCTTCCCTCGTCCGGGCCCGGTGTCCACCGGCGTGGCCCGGGCGAGTCGTGCCAAGGGGGTCAAACGACGTCACGCCCGTTCCGTGCAGCTGCCGCTCGGGACGCCGTTGAGATCCTGGTAGGCAGCGGCCCACCTCGATCGCCGGGCAGAATCCGAAACACCAAGATCACCCAGGATTCCGCGTAGCGGTGCGGACTCCTCGATCGGGGCGAACCGGGCTCGACCACCGCCTGTTCACCCGGCTCCCGCAGCGTCCGGTAACGGCAGAAGGTCCTTTGCTCTGCTTCCCTATCGGAAACACCCTGGCCGGTGCCACCCCGGCAGCAACCGGAGCAGGAACCGCACCCCACCCGGCGTTTCCTATGGGGAAGCAGAGCAAAGGATCTGCCACCGTTACCTCAACCACCTTGGCCGGTGTCGCCCCGGCGGCAACCGGAGCAGGAACTGCAGCCCGCCGGGCGTTTCCTATGGGGAAGCAGAGCAAAGGATCTGCCACCGTTACCTCAACCACCTTGGCCGGTGTCGCCCTGGCAGCGACCGGAGCAGGAACTGCAGCCCATCGGGCGTTTCCTATGGGGAAGCAGAGCAAAGGACCAACCACCACCCCAGGGTCATCGCGTTCTGGGGGTACTGCTGGTGACGGCGGTGATGAGGTCGTGGGGTAGGCGGGTACCAGAACCGGCTGCGGCTGCGGCGACCGGCTGAGCCCGCACCCGCGTGCCACGTGGGCGGCCCGCTACGCGAACTCCTCGACGTATTCCTCGGTGGGACCTAGCTGAGGGCGGTCGTGCAGCTCCAGGGCCGGGCCGAGCCGGTCGGTTTCCAGGACCGTGACGGTGTTGTCGCCGGCGTGCAGCAGCGGCGCCGGGCAGTAGAGCGTGACCTGTGGCCCGATCTCCCAGTATCGGCCGAGCAGGAATCCGTTGACCCAGACCAGGCCGTGCGCCGATCCGGGCAGCGCCAGGAAGGTGTCCGCCGGGGTGTCGACGTGCAGCGTCGCGACGGCGAAGCCGGACGAGGTCGCGGTCGGCGTGGCGGCGGTCGCGCGGCGCAGGTCGTCCGGGGTCCAGTCGGGCAGGGCGATCGGTGCGCTGGTCCAGCCGTGCACGATGCGGCGGTCGACCAGGACCGGGCCGAGCAGTCCCTTGTGCTGGCCGAGGAGCGGGCCGTAGTTGATCCGGCCGAGGCTCTCGACCACGATCTCCAGGCGGACGATCGCGCCGGTGCCGCGTACGCCGAGTTCCGGGTGGTCCGGATCGGCGACGCCGATCGGGATGCCGTCGGCGAAGACCACCGCCCGGTCGCGCACGTCGGTCAGGACCAGCTTGTGGTCGCCCTCCGGGATTCTCGGGTACGCGGTGTGCAGCGTCAGGCCGGCGTCGAGGCCGAGTTGCTCGAAGGTGGCCGGCCGTGGGCCGGACGACGCCGGGACCGGGACCGCGCGCAGGCCGTCGATCAGGTCGGCGCGGTGGGTCAGCGGCACCCGGGTGGGCGGCAGCACCGGCATCCGCTCGGGCACGCGCAGCGGTCCGCGGGCGCCGAGCGTGGCGCGCAGGGCGTGGAACTTGGCCGTGAGCGCGCCGTCCTCGGCGATCGGCGCGTCCGAGTCGTAGCTGGTCACGGTGGGCTGGAGCCGGCCCTGGCGGGAGTTGGCGCCGGCCCAGAGCCCGAAGTTGGTGCCGCCGTGTGCCATGTAGATGCTGACGCTGCCGCCGTCGGCGATGATGCCGTCGAGGGTGCGCACGGTGCTCTCCACGCCGCGGACGTGGTGCCGTTCGCCCCAGTGGTCGAACCAGCCGTTCCAGTATTCGGCGACGACGAACGGCTCGCCGGGCCGGCGCCGGGCGAGCAGGTCGCGGGCGGCCCCCGGCGCCGAGCCGAGGGTCGCGGCGGTGAGGGTGCCGGGCAGGGTGCCGCCGTCCAGCATCAGCTCGGTCGGGCCGTCGGCGGTGAACAGCAACTCGTCGATGCCGCGCGCGGTCAGCGCCGCCCGGTTCCAGCGCAGGTACGCGTGGTCGTCGCCGTAGCTGCCGTACTCGTTCTCCACCTGGACCGCCACCACCGGGCCGCCGGCACCGGCCTGCAGCGCGGCGATGCGCGGGATCAGGTCGTCGAACCAGCGCTCGACCGGCCCGGTGAAGGCCGGGTCGGAGGTGCGGATCGCCACGTCGCGGGCGGTGAGCCAGCTGGGCAGGCCGCCGTTCGACCACTCCGCGCAGATGTACGGGCCGGGCCGCACGATCACGTCGAGGCCCTCCTCGGCCGCGATGCCGACGAACGCCTCCAGGTCGCGCCAGCCGTCGAAGCGGGGCGCCCGGTCCGCGCGGTGCTGATGGAAGTTCCATGCCACGTACGTGTCGACGGTGTTGAGCCCCAGGTCGGCGACCCGCCGGAGCCGGTCGCGCCAGAGCTCGGGGTGCACCCGGAAGTAGTGCAACGCGCCGGACAGGATGCGGTGCGGTGCGCCGTGCCGGTAGAACCGGCGGCCGTGCCAGGTGAGGGCGCTGACGGGGGCGGGTGCCGGGGCGAGGGCCGGCGCGGGCAGCTCGATCACGACGCGAGACTATGTTATCGATGCCATTCGTAACAACGACGGTATGATCCGGGTGCCGTGAGACCAGCAGGAGGACAACGCCCATGACCGAGGCCACCGCGCGCAGCAGGCAGCCCAGCATGGCTGACGTGGCGCGGGCCGCCGGAGTGTCGGCGCAGACCGTCTCGCGCGCGCTCCGCGACTCGCCGAACGTCAACCCGGAGACCCGCCGGCGGGTGCTCGCCGCGGTCGAGCAACTCGGCTATCGGTTCAACAACGCCGCCCGGGTGCTCTCCTCGGGGCGCAGCCACTCCATCGGCCTGGTGCTGCTGCAGTCCGGCGGTTACTACTCGCGCTCGGCGGTGACCGCCGGCGTCGAGGCCGCGGCCGGGGCGGCCGGGTTCTCGGTGAGCATCGCGACGATCGCCGCGCTGGACACCGCGCTGATGGAGAAGTCCCTGTCCAAGCTGGCCGATCAGGGCGTGGACGGCCTCGTCATCGCGGTTCCGCTGATCTCGGTGACGCAGAAGATGGAGGACATCACCCGGGAGATCCCGACCGTCACGGTGGACGGCTCGCGCACCGCCGGCGCCCGGGTGCTGGGCATCGACCAGCGGGAGGCGGGCCGGGTCGCCACCCAGCACCTGCTGGACCTCGGGCACCGGCAGGTCTGGCACGTCGCCGGGCCGGACGAGTGGATCGAGGCGCGGCAGCGCCGGCAGGGCTGGCAGGAGTGCCTGGCCGCGGCCGGGATCGAGGCGCCGCCGCCGCTGGCGGGCGACTGGTCGCCCGAGTCGGGCTACCGGCACGGCCGGATCATCGCGATGATCCCCGATGTCACGGCCGTCTTCGCGGCGAGCGACGAGATGGCCTTCGGCCTGATCCGGGCGCTGCGCGAGGGGGGCCGCTCGGTGCCCGAGGACGTGTCGATCGTCAGCGTCGACGACATCGCGCTGGCCGCCTACTGCCACCCGGCGCTGACCACCGTCCGGCAGGACTTCTACCGCTCCGGCGCGGCCGCCGTCGACCTGCTGCTGGGCGGCGACGAGGCCGAGCATGCTGCGGCGGCGCCGGCCACCCTGACGGTCCGCGCGTCCACCGCGCCGCCGCGCTCCCGCTGACCCGCGCGCCGGCTTTTCGTAACGTCCTCTTGATTCTTCATGTTATCGATGCCACCGTAACAACGTTCGGCGCGGCGTCCAGGAGAGGACCTCCCCATGTTGAAAAGATCATTAGTCCTGGCGGGCGCCGCGGTGACGGCGTTCGGCCTGCTTGTCGGCTGCTCGGACGGCGGGAGCGACGCGGATTCCGGCAAGACCACGCTCAAGGTCGCCGGCCTGGAGGGCGGCTACGGGCGGGACATGTACGACCAGGTCGCCGCCGCGTACGAGGCGGCGCATCCGGATGTCGACGTGCAGCTGCAGATCTCGAAGAGCATCGAGGACGAGATCAGCCCGAACATGAAGGCCGGGAAGTTCCCGGACGTCGTGGTGCTCGGCCAGGGCCGCAAGGCCGCGCTGACCGAGACGCTGATCAAGGACAAGGCGCTGGAGGACCTCACCGGCGTCCTGGACATGACCGTCCCGGGCGAGCAGACCACGGTCAAGGCCAAGCTCACCGACGGGATCGTCGGCAGCCTCAACACCAACCCGTACGGCGACGGCAAGACCTTCCTGATGCCGATGTACTACGCGCCGACCGGGCTGGTCTACAACAAGGGCCTGTTCGCGCAGAAGGGCTGGCAGGTCCCGGCCACCTGGGACGAGATGTTCAAGCTCGGCGACACGGCCAAGGCGCAGGGCATCGCGCTGTTCACCTACCCGACCGCGGGCTACCTCGACTCGTACTTCTTCGCGCTGCTGGCCGACGTCGGCGGCGAGCAGTTCTACACCGACGTGATGACCTACAAGCAGGGCGTCTGGCAGACCCCGCAGGCGCGCCAGGTCCTCGACATCACCACCAGGCTGCTCGGCTACGCCGCGCCGACCACCGTCGGATACGCGAACGAGCAGGACTTCACCAAGAACCAGCAGGCGATCCTCGACAACAAGGCGCTGTTCATGCCGAACGGCACCTGGATCGTCGGCGAGATGAAGGACGCCCCGCGCGCCAAGGGCTTCCAATGGGGACTCACCCCGCTGCCGGCGGCCACCGCGGGCGCCAAGCGCTACCTGACCACCTCGGTCGAGTCGGTCTGGATCCCCAGCGGCGCCGCGAACAAGGACGCCGCGAAGGACTTCGTCGCCTACCTCTACTCCGATGCGGCGTCCGAGATCTTCGCCAAGTCCAGCGCGATCCAGCCGGTCAAGGGCATCGCCGCGACGCTGACCGGCGAGAACGCCGAGTTCTACAAGCTCTACGAGGATCCCACGGTCGCCGCGCTGGTCGGTGGCTTCGCCGGCACCGCCCCGGTGGAGGGCGTGGACATCAAGGGCACCCTCTTCGACACCGCCAACAGCATCATCAGCAAGGACAAGACCGAGGACCAGTGGCAGGCCGCGCTGAACGACGCCAGCGAGAAGCTGCGCCAGGCGGGCGACTAGCCCGGTGACGACGATCTCGCCACCATCCCCGAGCGCCACGGACAGTGCCCCCGCGCCTGTCCGTGGCGGCACCGCACGGGCCCGCAAGCGCGGCAACGGCGGCTTCGTCCTCGCCTGCCTGGCACCGGCCCTGGTGCTGTTCGCGCTCTTCATGGTCTGGCCGACCCTGAACGTCTTCCGGATGTCGTTCTACACCTGGAGCGGCTTCTCCCCGGACATGCGGTTCGTCGGACTCGACAACTTCACCCGGCTGTTCGACGACGACCAGTTCGTCCGGGCGTTCCAGAACACGGTCGCGCTGCTGGTGGTCGTGACCGTCGTGACCATGGGCCTGGGGCTGTTCCTCGCGGCCCTGATGACCCGGCAGAAGCTGCGCGGGCGCAACCTCTACCGCTTCATCCTCTACATCCCCAACGTGCTCTCCGTCGTGGTCATCGCGGCCATCTTCTCGGCCGTCTACGACCAGGAGAACGGCCTGCTCAACGGCACGCTGCGGCGGCTGTCCCTGGACGGGCTGCAGCAGGTCTGGCTGGGCAACCAGCGGGTGGTGCTCTATTCGGTCGCGATCGCGATGGTCTGGCAGTCGCTGGGCTACTACATGGTCCTCTACATGGCGAGCATGTCGAGCATCCCGGAGGACCTGTACGAGGCCTCGGCGCTCGACGGCGCCTCGGCCGGCCGGCAGTTCTTCACCCTCACGCTGCCGCTGATCTGGCAGAACCTGCGCACCTCGCTGACCTTCTTCATCATGAGCGCGGTCAACCTCAGCTTCGTGCTGGTCCGCGCGATGACCGGCGGCGGGCCGGACGGCTCCTCCGAGGTCCTGCTCAGCTACATGTACAAGCAGGCGTACACGAACTCGTCGTACGGCTACGGCATGGCCATCGGCGTCGTCATCTTCGCGTTCTCGTTCCTGGTGTCGCTGCTGGTGAGCCGCGCGACCCGGCGCGAG
>NZ_QHHV01000342.1:0-3343 GCF_003947245.1 Actinoplanes sp. ATCC 53533
GTGCAGCTCGCCATCGAGCCCATCAAGAGCTGGGAATCTCCGCCGCCGAACATGGTGTCGGAGGCGCTGGACTTCCTCGATGACGCCGAGATCGCGCGGTGCGGTGTGACGATCGACACCGCTCAAGCAGTCATGGAGAGCCAGGGTCCGGCGATCTTCAAGAGCGATGTGGCCCGGGCCGCGAAGCGGAACCAGCTGCTCTACGTCCACATCTCCGCACCCGACCGTGGTGCGGTGCGGGACAGCTGGATCCCGTGGGACATCATGCTGGGCGAGATCGAACCGGTCTACCGCGGGCCTTACCTGGTCGAGGTGTTCAACGCGATTCCTCCGTTCGACAGCTCGATGCGGATGGCGCGCCGGCGCTTCTGGCGGCCGGGGGAGGACGACGCGGTGCCGGGTCGGCAGAGCGCCTATGACGTCGCCCGCGACGCGTTGGAGACGCTGCGGGAGAAGATCGATTCCGCCGTCCGATCTCAGTCCGATCAGTCGCGGCTGGTCGCTGCGCACGTCTGAGGGAGATCCGATGCCGGATCAATTGCCGGACCCCGTAAAAATGGTCGTGAAGCAGGCGGGTGACGTCCGTATTCACACCTTCATCTCGGCATTCACGCATAACAACATCGCGAACGCCACGCATATCGTCGAGAGCAAAAACTGCCTGGTCCTTGTCGACGCGCAGTTTCTCGTTCCCTACGCGAGGAAATTCAGGGAATATGCGGATGGTCTCGGGAAGCCGATAGAAAGGCTGTACCTCTCGCACCGGCATCCGGACCACTGGTTCGGGTCGGGGGCCGCGTTCAGTGATGTTGCGATCTATGCGTTGCCGGAGACCGCGAGGTTTATCGCGGAGCACGGCGAGGATTCATTGAGCGATCATTGGAAATTGGGCGACCTCGCGCCGGACAACATAGTCGTGCCCAAGGAGACCGTCGAGCCGGGCGAATGCACCATCGACGGCGTCAGGTATGTCTTCGATCGGGTGACCGAGACGGAAGTGGATTTCCACCTCACCATCAAACTTCCGGAATTGGGCGTGTACTTCGCCCAGGACCTGATTTACAGCGGCACCCATCTCTACCTGTCGCAAGACATGGGACATTGGAGCCGGGTCCTGGAAGCAATGGTGAGCGAGGATTACGAATTGTTCCTGCCGGGCCATGGTTTTCCGGCGGACAAGGTCGAGGTCGCCCGAAATATCGAATACCTGGCCGCCGCCAGGCAGGCCGTTGCCGACGGGCTGACGGGCGAGGACTTCAAGAGTTTCCTGGTTCAAAGATACCCCGAGCGCAAGTGTCCGGGCATATTCGACATCTATCTGCCGCGCTTGTTCGGCGATGCGAGAAGTTTCTGACGACGGAGGGTCTTTGCGCCATGCAACCCGAATACACGGTGGGGCAGTATCTGGTCGACCGGCTCTCTCAGCTGGGCCTGGGGCACCTGTTCTCCATTGCCGGCGACTATTCCATTGAATGGGTGAACCGGTACGTCGCGTCGAGCAAGATCGAGGTCGTTGAGGAGGTCAATGAACTGAACGCCGGCTATGCGGCCGACGGATACGCCAGGCTCAAGGGGATCGGCGCGCTCTGTGTCACCTATTCCGCCGGCGCGCTGTGTGCGGTGAACGCCATCGCGGGGGCCTATGTGGAGAAGGTGCCGGTTGTCCTGATCAATGGCACGCCGGATATCAAGAAGACTCTCACGTTCGAGCAGACCGGCTTCAGTTCGCATCACTTCATCACCGGAAGTGAGACGGATCTCCAGTCTTTCGAGCACCTGACGGTCGCGGCCGTGCGGATCGACAGCCCCGATCTCGCGCCGATGTTGATAGATTCCGCCTTGACGAAGTGCATAACGGAACGGCGGCCCGTCTACATCGAACTGCTCCAGGACATGGTCGACCTGGAGTGTGAGCGGCCGAAGGGCACCCTGCGGCCGGCACGGACCTTGTCGGATCCGGCCAGCCTGAAGCAGTCGATCACGCACATCAATGAAAGGCTGCAGGCCGCCGCCAACCCCATTATCTGGCTCGGGGTGGAGGTCGACCGCCTCGGCCTGCAGAAGCAGGCGTCGGGCCTGATCCACCAGCTGAACATTCCGTACGTCACGGAGCTCATGAGCAAGTCGGTGCTGTCCGAGGACGACGTGTTGTTCGCCGGCGTGTTCGACGGCCAGGCGTCCTCGGCCGCCGTCCAGGATCTGGTCCGGGGTTCCGATTTCGTGCTGGCGCTGGGGGTCTGGCTGACGGATATCAATTCTCTGGGCTGGGCCATTGACTATGACAAGACCGCGTTCGTGTCGTTGGACACCGTCAAGGACGGCACGTATTTCAGCCCGCAGGTCGCTCTGGCGCACCTGATCGACGGCCTGCTGACCAACCAGATCGCTCCCAAGGCGCCGAACCGGCCGCCGACCCCGGCTCGCGAGGTGCCCGTCGTGGAGCCGGCCGGCGATGAGATCACCTACCAGGGATTCTATGACGCCATCCCGCGGTACATCGACGAGAATACGATCGTCGGCAGCGATTCGAGCTTGAACTACTTCGGCAGTCTGCTGCTCAGGGTGCCGGCCGCCGGAGGCTATGTCGTGCAGTCGTCGTACTCGGCGATCGGCTATATCGGGCCCGCCGCGACGGGCATCTGTTTGGCGGCGAATGCCAAGCAGAGGGTGATGGTCTTCGCGGGCGACGGCGGATTTCAAATGACCGCCCAGTGCCTCTCGACGCAGACCCGATTCGGCCTGAATCCGATCATCTTTGTGATCAACAACGGAGTCTACGGGGTGGAGCAGTGGCTCGCCGATGCCGCGGTCTTCACCTCCGACAAACCGTTTTACAAATCGTGCGTCCTGCACCCGTGGAAGTACAGCAAGCTGGCGGATGTATTTGGGTGCCAAGGATGGCGGGCCGGCACCTACGGGGAACTGGCCGATGCCATGGCGGGTGCGCTGGCAAACTCGAGCAGCCCGTCGATCGTCGAGGTTCTGGTGGCCGACAAGTCCATTCCCGACAACGCGGAATGGAAAGCATCCGCCGACGCCCTGAGCGCCGCCACGCCGTAGCTCGACCCGATCTTGGCGATTTTCGACGATTCCGAGCAAGGAGCCGGACATGACGGCAACAATTCTGGAACCCAGCAGCCACACCCGGGCCAGGACAGCTTCTGAATACGCCGGGCCAAGGGCCGAGAGCGCCAGGGCCGTGGTGCAGCGCAGCGACTTCCAGATGATCGCGCAGCACATGTTCAGCCTGATGATGCGCAACGTGGCCAGCGATGGCTTCCTGGTCGAGGATCCGGTGGAGCAGGGAAGGTTCGCCAAGCCCGGTTGCATCATCGCTGCCCCG
>NZ_QHHV01000343.1:0-5823 GCF_003947245.1 Actinoplanes sp. ATCC 53533
TTGGCGTTCAGATCCAACATGGCGATCTTGGCCTGCTTACCGTCCTTGTCGAACTTCGCCTYGGCCCACTGCCCGATCAACCTGCCCGCCTGATAATTATCGGTGGCGAAGGTCGCATCAACAGCGTTGGCCGGATCCGTCGGGGTGTCCAGCGCGATGACCAACAAACCCTGCTGCCGCGCCTTGTCAATCGACGGCACGATCGCCTTGGAATCACTCGGCGTGATCAGGAAACCCTTGGCACCAGCCGAGATCAAACTCTCGATCGCCTGCACCTGCGCCTCATTGTCACCATCCTGCTTCCCCGCGAAACTCTGCAACTCCACACCCTGCGTCCCCGCCGCCTGCTGCGCACCCTCCTTCATCTTCACGAAGAAGGGGTTGGTGTCCGTCTTGGTGATCAGACCGACGGTCACCCCCTCCCCGGACCCCGAGTCGCCGCCACAGGCCCCGGCGCCGAGCACCAGGGTCACGGCGACCAGGACCGGGCCGAGGTGCCCGCGCGTGATCAACGTTGATTGGCGCATGTCCCCTCCAAATCGATTTAGCAGAAATCGAGAGACGACGTTGTCTTGCAGTAGACGACTCGGCGCATCGGGTGTCAACAACAAGTTTCAATAGTGCTGCCAGCCGTGATCAACATCGGCGGGGCTCGATCGACTGGCGGCGCCCGGGCGCCCCTCGGGCGGATGGACGAGAGACCGAGGAGCCGCTCGTAACCAGGATCGCGACAACCCCGATTGGCGCGGGTCTCCGGCGGCCCTGGACGCGCTTCGGGCGATCTAGGGTGGCACCATGCTGCTGGTGCTGATGGCGGACACCCACCTGCCGAAGCGGGCCCGGGACCTGCCGGCCGAGCTGTGGGCGGCGGTCGACGCGGCCGACGTGGTGGTGCACGCCGGCGACTGGGTGGACGTGCCCCTGCTGGACGAGCTGACGACCCGGTCGCGGCGGCTGATCGCCTGCTACGGCAACAACGACGGCCCGGCGCTGCGGGCCCGGCTCCCGGAGATCGCCCGAGCCGACCTCGACGGGCTGCGGCTGGCGGTGGTGCACGAGACCGGCCAGGCCACGGGCCGCGAGCAGCGCTGCGCGGCCCGCTTCCCGGAAACGGACATCCTGGTCTTCGGCCACTCCCACATCCCATGGGACACGACCGCGGAGACGGGGCTACGCCTGCTGAACCCGGGCTCCCCGACCGACCGCCGCCGCCAACCACACGCGACCTACCAGACAGCGACGATCTCGGACGGCGCCCTCACCGACGTCCAGCTGCACCGAATCACCCGACGGGCCTGATCACCCGCTCGCCGGCTGGCCGAAGCACCCGGCTCGGTAGGCGCGCTTCGGGCAGCAAGCCCTCCGGCTGAACGGGGGCGAGCCCGGAGCTGGCCCCTGCGACACGCAGGGGCGTGGTGCCCCGCTGGGCGGCGGAACCACCCAGCGGGGCCCGGTCTCGGCCGTGAGCGACGGTCAGTCACCCGCGACCGCGCAAGACTTGATCAGGAAGCGATGTCGACGGTCGGGTAGAGCGGGAAGTCGGCGAGCAGCTCGGTCGCCTGCTTGGCGATCCGGTCGGAGACCGCCGCGTCCAGGTCGAACTTCGCCTTCGACGCGCCGGCCTTGGTGCTGGTCAGCACGGTGTGCATGAGCTCGGCGATCTGGTCCATCTCCGCCGTGCCCAGGCCGCGGGTGGTCAGCGCGGGCGTGCCGATCCGGATGCCCGAGGTGTACCAGGCGCCGTTCGGGTCCTGCGGGATCGAGTTGCGGTTGGTGACGATGCCCGAGTCGAGCAGCGCCTGCTCCGCCTGGCGGCCGGTCAGGCCGTACTTGTCGACGTCGATCAGCACCAGGTGGTTGTCGGTGCCGCCGCTGACGACCGTGGCGCCGCGGCTGGTCAGGCCGGCCGCCAGGGCCTGCGAGTTGTCGACGATGCGCTGCGCGTAGTCGGCGAACTCGGGCCGGCGGGCCTCGGCGAAGGCGATCGCCTTGGCCGCCATGACGTGCGCGAGCGGGCCGCCCAGGACCATCGGGCAGCCGCGGTCGACCTGGTCGGAGAGCTCGGGCTGGCAGAAGACCGCGCCGCCGCGGGGGCCGCGCAGGCTCTTGTGCGTCGTCGTGGTGACGATGTGCGCGTTCTGGATCGGGTCGAAGTCGCCGGTGAAGACCTTGCCCGCGACCAGGCCCGCGAAGTGCGCCATGTCGACCATGAAGGTCGCGCCGACCTCGTCGGCGATCTCGCGCATGATGCGGAAGTTCACCTTGCGGGGGTATGCCGAGTAGCCGCCCACGATGACCAGCGGCCGGAACTCCTTGGCCGACTCGCGCAGCGCCGCGTAGTCGATCTGGCCGGTGGCCGGGTCGACGCCGTAGCTGCGCTGGTCGAACATCTTGCCGGAGATGTTCGGCCGGAAGCCGTGGGTGAGGTGGCCGCCCGCGTCCAGGCTCATGCCGAGCATCCGCTGGTTGCCGAACGCGGCCCGCAGCTCGGCCCACTCGGCGTCGGTCATGTCGTTGACGTTGCGCTTCTGCACCTTGGCCAGCGCCGGCGCCTCGACCCGGGCGGCGAGGATGGCCCAGTATGCGACCAGGTTGGCGTCGATGCCGGAGTGCGGCTGCACGTAGGCGTACGGCGCGTTGAACAGGGCCTTGGCGTGCTCGACCGCGACGGACTCGACGGTGTCGACGTTCTGGCAGCCGGCGTAGAAGCGGCGGCCGATCGTGCCCTCGGCATATTTGTCGGAGAGCCAGTTGCCCATCGCGAGCAGCACGGCCGGGGACGCGTAGTTTTCGGAGGCGATGAGCTTCAGGGACTCGCGCTGGTCCGTCAGCTCCTTGGCGATCGCGTCGGCGATGCGGGGCTCGACGGCGCGGACCGCTTCCAGGGCGGAGCGGAACGCGGTCGATTCGGCGTTCAGTGCAGACATCGGACCTCCCTATCACAGGTGAAGAGGCCCAGGCGCACGGCAGGTCGTCCCCGGACGGGACGGGACCGCTCCCCGATGGTTGGCCCATCCGAACGCGCCAGTCACGGCCCGCCGAACAGCATACCGGCGTGGCCTCTGCCGCGCGATCGCTCGTCCCAGGGATCGGGGTCACAGGTCACACCGGTCGGCCGCAGCCGACGGCGAAAACGGCGTGCCGGCCCGGTCGGTCGCGGCTAGGGTCGGCGGATGCATACGACGCATGCTCTCCTCACCCGGGCCTCGCTGCCCATGGCGTGGGGACCGCTGCACTCGTCCCGCCTGCGCTTCCGGCGTCGCGCCCTGCGCCGCGCCGCCGACTAGCCGCTTGCCGCGCCAGGGCCCTCCGCGTCCTTTTCCCACGGACGGGCCTCGATGACGCCTGTCCGCGTTCGCCGCCTTTCCGGCGGCAGACAGGACCACGGTCATGGCACTTCCCAGACGAGAGCACGCCCGCGCGCGCCGGGCGTTCGGCCAGAACTTCCTTTCCGATCCGCAGGCGGTGCGTCGCCTTGCCGCCGTCGCCGGCATCCGGCCCGGTGACCTGGTGTACGAGGTCGGCGCGGGCCGGGGCGTCCTGACCGGCGAGCTGGCCCGGCGCACCCCGAACCTGGTGGCGTACGAGGTGGATCCGCAGGTGGCGGCCGGGTTGCCGCGGCTGCCCGGCGTCACGGTTCGGGTCGCGGACTTCCTGCGCGCGGTGCCGCCGGACCGGCCCTTCCGGGTGGTCGGCAACATTCCGTACGCGCTGACCTCGGCCGTCGTGGACTGGTGTCTGCGCGCCGAGACCCTCACCGCGGCGACCCTGCTCACCCAACTGGAGTACGCCCGCAAACGCACCGGCGACTACGGGCGGTGGAGCCGGCTGACGATCGGCACCTGGCCGGTCGTGAGCTGGTCGCTGGCGGGCCGCGTCCCCCGGTCGGCGTTCCGCCCGGTGCCGCGCGTCGACGGCGGCATCCTGCGGCTGGACCGGCGGCCGGTGCCGCTGGTCGAGCCGTCGGCCCTGCCCGCCTACCGCCGGTTCGTCGAGGTCGGGTTCACCGGCGTCGGCGGGTCGCTGCACTCCTCGCTGGCCCGGCGGTACGGCGAACGGCGCGTCGCCGCGGCGTTCCGGGCGGCGCGGCTCGCGGCGGGCGTACCGGTGGGTCTGGTCTGGCCGGAGCAGTGGCTGACGCTGTTCCGGTTGATCGACGCACCACGGCGGTAGTCATGTCGAGGGCCTGCCGGCGTCCGGCCGGCAGGCCCGCACGTCACACCCGGAAGCGTTCCGCGACCAGGCGGAGCTCCTCGGCCACCCCGTTGAGCTGGCTCACCGCGGCGTCCGCCTCCACCAGCGTGCTGCTGGTCTGCTCCGCCGAGTGGGCCACGCCGTTGATGTTGGTCGCGATGGTCGAGCTGCCCTCGGCCGCCTCGCCGATGCTGCGGCTCATCTCGGCCGTGGTCGCCGTCTGTTCCTCCACCGCCGAGGCGATGGTGACCTGGTAGTCGTTGATCCGCTGGATGATCTGGGAGATCTCGCCGATCGCGTCGACCGCGCTGGACGTGTCGGCCTGGATCGTCTCGACCCGCCGGGAGATGTCCTCGGTGGCCCGCGCGGTCTCCTGGGCCAGGTCCTTGACCTCGCTGGCCACCACGGCGAAGCCCTTGCCCATCTCACCGGCCCGCGCGGCCTCGATGGTCGCGTTCAGGGCCAGCAGGTTGGTCTGCCCGGCGATCGCGGTGATCACCTTGACCACGTCGCCGATCTCGGCGGACGAGGTACCGAGCTTGGCGACGGTGTCATTGGTGCTCTGGGCGACGCCGACGGCGCTGGAGGCGACCTGCGCCGCGTCGTTGGCGTTCTGCGCGATCTCGCGGATCGAGGCACCCATCTCGTCGCTGCCGGCCGCGACCGACTGGACCGAGCCGGACACGTCGCCCGCGGCGGCCGCGACCAGGCCCGCCTGGGCGGCGGCCTCGCGGGCGCTCTCACCGATCCGGGCGGTGACGCCGGTCAACTGCAGGGTGCTGGCGCCCAGGTTGTGCGCGCCGGAGGTGAGCGACGTGACGGTGACGCGCAGCCCGTCGCGGGCCCGGTTGACGGCCATGGCCATCCGGCCCAGTTCGTCGCGGGAGCGCACCTCGGCGGGAATGGTGAGGTCGTTGTCCGCCACCGCGCTCAGCGCTGTCGCCACGGTGGCGAGCTGCTGCTTGATCAGCCGTACCACCAGGAGCGCGATGGCGCCGGCCAGCAGGATGCCGATGATCAGGGCGGCGATCATGATGGCGCGGGCCTTACGGAACTCGTTGTCGGCCTCCTGGGCCATCGTGTTGGCCTCGGTGTTCTCAAGCGCCTGCAGATCGGCCACCGAGGTGTTCATGGCGTCCTCGACGCTGTTGAACTCCCCGAGGATCTCCGTCATCGCCGGCATCGTGTATCCGGCCGCCAACGGCTCCTGGAACAGGATGGTGTCGCGCAGCGCGCGGAAGTGATTGACCGCCTCGGTGAAAGCGGCCAGGCTCTTCGTCCGGGCCGGCGATTCCGCCGCGATCGATTCGTAGGCGATGAGCGCGGCGTCGACCTTGGCGTCTGCCGCGGTGACAGCGTCCCGGCCCTGCTTCTTGGCGGCGGCGTCCGCCCCGTTCTGGTAGATGAGGGTGCCGCGGAGCCCGTCCGCGATGCCGGACCGCAGCTCGGTGATCTGTTGCAGGCTGTCCACGTGCTCGGACTTCATGCGCGCGAGGTCGCTGCTCATCTCCGAGATCCGATAGATGCCGAGCCCGCCGACCACCACGGCGACGATCGCCATCGCGGCCACCGCGACCACGTTCTTCACCGCGAGGCTCCGGTCGGCCAGCAGGCCGGCGATCGGGTTGC
>NZ_QHHV01000344.1:0-7731 GCF_003947245.1 Actinoplanes sp. ATCC 53533
CTCTTGATTACGAGGCGGTCGGGGTACATCTCGACTTGGATTTGGGTACCCCTTGCACTTCCGGACAAATCCCGGTGCACTAGTGCGTTGACGACCGCTTCGCGCAGTGCGGTCTCGGGGTACTCCCAGATGTCCTGACGGCCCGCGCCCGTTACCACTGCTCGGCGCGACATGTTCCGGCGGATGGCGGCCAGTGCATCGCGGGCCATTACCGGTATCGGACCTTCGAGGGCAACGTTGTCAAGGAAGCGCTGACCGGTATGGGGCTTCGCGCCCGTGGCGGTCGGGTAGTGGACAAATGTGAGCATGAGCTGTGGGAATTGTTCCTGAGGATAGGATCCGAGGGCCAGTAGGCCTGCGAGCGAGACCTCATCTCTGCCGTCCGGTGCGGACACGAGGACCTTGGCCCGACGCAGGACGGCGATGCGGTCGAGGTCCTGGAACGCGTACGGCCTGCTGGTTCGCAGCCGCGCGATCAGGGCATCAACACCCACCTGCGCCAGATTGCCGATCTCCGTGCCAGGTACTGCCTGCTCGTCATCTCGCGGTTGGCCTCTTGAGGACAGCACTATCTGGACTTCATAAGCCGACAGGCGCCGGTCGCCGTCGCTGACCCGGACAAAGCTGCCCTTGGTCATGCCCGCCCCGATGTAAAAGCATGGCCTATGGGCCGGATCGAGTTCGGGAATTTCAGCGACTACTACCCGCTCGTTCTCGAATTGGTGGATTTGTATCAGGGGCCGTATCGCGGGCTCCATCTCTGACGAGCACATCGACGCGAAGTCTGCTGCGAGTTTCGCCGGGTTCGGCAGGCCGGCGGCCGCAAATCCTCCGCCTTCATCGAGGCCCAGGATGACGACTCCGCCGCGCGTGTTGGAAAACGCGGACAGCGTCTCCCGAAGAGACTTCGGTAGCCCCCCGCTGCTGTTCTTCACCTCAACGTCGGCAATGTCCGCGCCGAGGACGCGCAGGTTCGCAACGATCTCGCTCAACTCGGCGTCTAGCACCACAGCTCCTTAGCCATCCTCGTCATGCCAACTGCATGATAGTTGGCATGATAGTTGGCATGATAGCTCTGCGTCGGCCGGGTGCCCGCCCGAGATCCGCTCGTCGACTGCCCGCAGCCAACCGGCATCAAAACATCAGCCGGTGACCCCGGGTCACTTCATGGATGGCTGCCGATTTCGGCCCTGATCGGAGCTTGGCCTTGTGGTAGGGCCTCGGTCACGGGCGTTTGCTTGGGTTCGCCGGAACTGGGCATCCGGGATCGGTTTGGAGGCCACGGCAGTGCCGCCAAGCGGTGAGCCGGCCTTGGCAACGCCTGCCTGGTCCGAGCCGCGCTCAAGATCCCGACGGGCTAACCGGCGCGGGTCTGGCGGGAAGGTCGACGGTTTCGGCAATGGTCACGGGCGGCAGGAGGGTGAATCGTGTGCCGCAGCCCGTCGTTGCCGGTCGCGGTGATCGTGCCGTGGTGGGTTTGACGATGCGTTTGGCAGATCACGTGGCCCAGGCCGGTTCCCGCGTGGTGCTGGGCGCCGGGCGCGGGGGAACGGAGGAACGGGGGAACGGGGGAACGTATCAGCGTTCCTTCAGCGCCTAGAGAGCGGACCGGCGTAGGAGGTGACCCCCGCGGTGCGGTGGTTGCGGATAGCTCTCGCGGTGTCGGGTGGTCGCAATTGCTTGTGCTTGGCCCTGCTTGGTGCTTGCGGTGTGGGTTAGCAGCCTGGTAGGCCGTTGTTGGGGGTGAGGCCGGGTGCGGGTGTTGGCATCGATCCGACCGAGTATGCGATTCGGGTGCTGCGGAATTTGACGTCGGCGCTGATCGCGCCGCCGAAGATTTCCATCGTTTTGGGTAGTTCGTTGGTTCTCAGTGGCTTGCCCACGTAGACCGCGATGATCGAGCCGGTGCAGGTGCCCGACGGGAGTTCCGGTGTCTTCACGGTGATCACTCGCCGGCCGTCGAGGGAGATCTGTTTGCGGAAGATCGACTTCATGTCGAACCGCACGCCTCCGAACTCGTTGGCGAGCGCGACCTTCCAGATCTCCAATTGGACCGGAACCGCCCGGCATACCGTGCCCGCGGTGCTGTACAAACCGAAGGCGAAGTTGCTGGCCGAATCGAACTTGACCATCTCCGTCACCCACTTGACGGTCTCGTTGCTGGACCATGCCTTGTTCTGCTCGCATGGCGGTGCGGCCCGCGTCGATTCCGGCGTGGTCGGGACAGGCGCGGTCGGCGACGGCGGCGTGGCGGCCGACGCGGTGGTGATCGCGGGTGATGGACTGGCCTGGCCGGCAGACCCGGCCGCGGCCGTCTGCTCCCCGTCGCCGCAGCTGGTGAGAGCGAGAGCCAGCACAAAGAGCGGCACGGCCCGGCCGATCAGCGGTCGTGCGCCTTTGCCTGGAGTCGAAGCCATCCGGTGATGCTAGGGTCGGCCGCCTTCGCCGAAGGGCCAGATTGGACAAGGTTGGACGGGTCAGGCGGCTCGGGCGGCTCGGCCATCCTGTCGTTGCGTGCCGGATCGTCAGCAGGATGCTGATCCAGCAGGGCGAGTGGGCCAGCGGTGAACGCCGTTCCTCGCCCCGCTGGCAGAGCACCGCGCCGCCAGCAGGGACAGCCGCGAGCAGGAACAGCCGCCGTCAGAATGTCTGGGTGGCTGTCCTGCTTGCCTCGCTGGTCCGTGCGCTTGGAATGCGGCCCGGGAGGGCGACATCGAACGCGCCGAGGGCGGCTTTCCACCCCTGCGTGGTGGCGCCTCCGACGAGACGCGGCAGGGTGGTGCCCTTGCCGCGGTCGAGATCAAGCACCACGCAGGGTGAAGATGGCGTTACGCGATGGGAAAATCAAAATAGGTGTCTGGGTAGGGCTCGTTCTTCAGCGTGTAATGCCACCACTCGAGAGCGTATGCGCTGAAACCGCAGGACTCCATGATGAGACGAAGGTGTTCGCGGTTGCTCGTTTCGGCCGGCGTGATTCCCTCCGCCCCATGATGTGAGATCGGTGCCATCAAGTCATGGTCACCGCCCATGGGGGTAAGTTCGCCGGTCGCCAGGTCATAGATCGTCAAGTCGACGGTGCTGCCCCGGCTGTGGCCCGACTTGGTGGCCACATATCCTTTTTCAAACATCTCGGCCCGGTCGATATCCGGATAGTGCCGCTGCTTCGTCCGGCCGTCCTCCGGCTGTTCTGCCCAGCGCATGAAACAATCTACGGCGCGCTGCGGGCGATAGCCGTCCCAGAGAAGGAGGCCGAAGCCGAGGGATTCGGCCTTCTCTTGCGCTTTCCCCAGAGCCGCGCACAGAGCCTTCGTGCCGACAATTCGATTTACCAGGTATCCGTCCACCGGTTTGCCGGTGAAGTTGTCCCAGGTGGCGTACTTGGCATCCCAGCGTATGCCGGACACCACGTCGTCGAGAAAGGCGAAGTCATCGTTCATCGGCTTTTCCCGGCCAACGCCAACGCCACCACCCGGTCGATCACTTCGCCCAGCGGCAACCCGGCGGCCGCCATCATTCTCGGATAACGGCTGTACGAGGTCATGCCGGGCAGGGTGTTCACCTCGTTGAGGACTACCGTCCCATCCTCCTTGAGGAACATGTCGACCCGTGCCAGCCCCCTGCAGCCCAGGGCGCGATAGATGGCCTTTGCCGTCTCCTGGACGAGCGCTCGCGACTCCGCCGGAATGTCGGCGGGAACGATGAACGCCGAGTTTTCGGAGCCGGTCTCGGGCGTGGCCTCCTGGTGGATTCTGAAGAAGCCGTGGGTGAGCGCGACCCGGTCCACCTCGCCGGCGACCAGATCTGCATCGTTCCCGAGGATGGCACAGCCGATCTCGCTGCCGATGACGGCCGACTCGATCAGCACCTTCGAGTCGTACTGCCGCGCGACTTCCACCGCCTCCAGCAGTTCCTCTTTCGCGGAGACCTTGCTGACGCCGAAGGACGATCCCGAACGGGCCGGCTTGACGAAGACGGGATAGGTCAGCAGGTCGGGATCGATCTCTTCGCCCGGCGTGACGGTCCAGAAATTCGGGGTAGCGATGCCCGCACTGTTGACGACCAGGTAGGTGAGCGACTTGTCCATGCACAGAGCTGAGCTCTGGATGTCGCAGCCCACGTAGGGGACGCCGGAGAGCTCCAGCAAACCCTGGATCGCGCCGTCCTCGCCCTGCTTGCCGTGCAGAACGGGCAGCACGACGTCCAGAGCGATCGTTTCGTATTGTCCCTTCTCCAGCACAAGCAATCCGCGCGCCGTGCTGTCCGGTGACAGCACGGCCGGCCGGCAGTCGCTGTTTTCCCAGTCCGTGTCCGGGCCGTCGCAGAGCTTCCAGGCGCCGTCCTGGGTGATCCCGATATAGAACGGCTCGTACTTCTCGATATCGAGGCTGTTTGCGACCTCCCGCGCCGACTTGATGGAGACGGGGTGCTCTTCGGAACGGCCCCCGAACAGGATTCCGATCTTCAACCTAGCCATGCTGATTCCCGCTTTCAAATTTCAGGCAATTGTTGATGGAGTTTTCCACAGTGTCGCTCAGGGCATGATCTGTGTAGTACGCGGTGTGCGGGCTGATGAGCACGTTCGCCATCTTTTGTAGCCGCAACAACGACTTGCTCTCAATGGGCTTGTTCCGGCAGTCGGCGTAGAATATTCCTTCCTCTCCTTCGAGGACATCCAACGCCGCGCCGCCCAATCTGCCGTCCTCCAATGCCGGAATAAGGGCTTCGGTATCAAGAAGTGAACCGCGTCCGGTGTTGATAATGAACGCGCCGTGCTTCATCAGCTCGATACGGTGACGATTGAGGAGATGGTGGGTATCCGCGTTGAGCGGTGTATGGAGCGTCACGATGTCGCTCAGCCGCAGCAGCTCATCGAGGGGGACGTAGTCGGCGGCGGTCTGAGGGCAATTGTCATAGGCCAGGACTCGGCAGCCGAAGCCCCGGAGCCGGTCCATGACCGCCGCGCCGATGCGCCCCGTGCCGATTACCCCGACGGTCAGGTCGCGTAGTTCTTTCCCGCGTACTTCATTCAGTCTGTAGTCGTGGACATCGGCGCGCCGGATGATGGACTTGATGTGGCGCACCGCCATCAGCATCAGCATCAGCGTGTAGTCGGCCACGCTGTCGGGCGAATAGGCGACGTTTCCGACGGAAATGCCGACACTCGCCGCATACTCCACGTCGATGTGGTTATATCCGACGCTTCTTGTGGAGATGTATTTGACGCCGATGCGGCTGAGTGCAAGAAGGGTGGGGTTGGTGATTCGAGTTTTATGACCGATGCTGATGCATCGGTTTCCGAATGCCAGTTCAACATTGGCTTCGGATATGGCTGCCTCTATGATGTTCGGCGTCACGCCGAAGCGAGGCGCCATCTCTCGGAACAGGACGGCCTCGTCCTGCTCGCATCCATAAATAGTGATGCCCATGGTCGGGACGGTCGAGGACGGCGAGGACGCCAGCGATCGGGTGTGGCGGTCCGCCGTTCGGGCTGGTTCGCTGTAGGTCACTAGTGCACCATTCTTCCGATTGCCGCGCGGACGCGAGAGGTTGTGAGCAGCCCCCGTTCCGGGGTATGTCTGGCGGGGATCAGGACGCATTCCGCCGCGACTGCGTCGGGCTGCGGCTGCCGCTCCGGGCCGCGATGGCGAGGATCTCGGCCACCACGCGGTCGGCGGCGTCCGGACGGCCCTGTCCGGCGGCGGTGTGGGCCATGGTGGCGCGGTGCTGGGGGTCGCTCAGCAGCGTCATGATTTCGTGGCGCAGGTTTTCCGGGGTCGCCGTCGGGCCGTCGAGCATCGCGACCGCTCCCGCCTCGGCCAGGTGGCGGGCGGTGACGCGCTGCTCACCGCCGGCGGAGTGCGGGTACGGGATGAGGATGGCGGCCTTGCCGAGAGCGGTGAGCTCGGCGACGGTGCCGGCGCCGCTGCGGGCGATGACGATGTCGGCCGCCGCCAGCAGGTCGGGCATCTCCTCGTGGATGAAGTCAGCGACCCGGTAGCGGTCTGCGAGCTGGGGCGGGAGGGCCGCGGCGACCTGCTGCACCTCGGCGAGGCCGAAACTGCCGCATTGGTGCACGATCTGGCAGTGCGGCAGGATGTCGGTCAGCACGCCGGCCAGCATCCGGTTGACCTGCTGGGCGCCGCCCGCACCGCCGGTGACCAGGATCAGCGGCAGGCCGGGGTCCAACCCGTACGCGGCGAAGGCCTTGCCGGGGTTGCCGGCCAGGACCTCAGGCCGGACGGGATTGCCGGTGACAACCGCACGTTTCCGGGCGCGGGGTGGCAGATGCTCGAGGGATGCCTCGTGGCTGAGCAGGATGCGGGTGGCGACGCGGGCGAGAATGCGGTTGGCCAGGCCCAGGCTGAGGGTCTGCTCGTGCATCAGGCAGGGCACGCCGAAGACCCGAGCGGCCAGGCCGATCGGCACCGAGACATAGCCGCCGGTCGACAGGACCACCACCGGCCGGGTGCGGGCGACGATGAGCATGGCCTGCAGGAAGCCGATCGGAATCCGGAACGCGTCGACGATGTTGCGGGCCAGCTCGCGGGGGTTCGGAGTGCGGCGCAGCTTGCCGGTGATCACGGCCCGGAACGGCACGTTGTTGCGGACGGCGACCTTCGCCTCAAGGCCGTTCGGCACGCCGACCCAGAGCAGCTCGGGCTCGGTGCCGGCATCCGCGAGCCGGGCCCGCAGGGTCGTGATCGTGGTGAGCGCCGGATAGGTGTGCCCACCGGTGCCGCCGCCGGTGACGATCATGCGGAGCCTTCGCAGGTGCTGGGCGCTGTAGAGCGACATGCCACCTCCGAGCGGGTTGCGGACGCGCGCTCTGGGGCACCGCCCTCGACGAGTTGTCTGGCCACCGCCTGCAGCCCGACGTCGTGGGAACCCTTGAGCGGGACGACATCGTCCGGCGCCCACCGCCGGCGGATGAGGTGGAGTGCTGCTGCCGCTTTCGGCACGTGCTCGGCCTCGACACCACCATAGGCGGCGGAAACCAGTCGCCCGGCGTTCGCATTCCCGATAAGATAGCGCACGCTGGCGAACGCGGCCAAACAGCCCACCTCGATGCGATGTTGTGACTCGGTGTGATGTTGCGATCGGCCGCGACCCGGTTCATTCAGCTGACCGGGCACGGCGAAGAGCCGCCGCCCCCGGGCCTGCCTGGCCGCCGCCGACCTCAGCGCGGCCGTGGCCGGAGCCGAGCCGGCCTGGGTGCGGAGTGGGAGCGATGGCCGCCCGATACCGTCGGTCACGACATTCTCGGCCCGAACGTCGTCGTCGACGGCGGACACTCCGACGGGGCGATCGGCGAACACGGCCCCGACACCGCCGGCCACTGCCCGCCTGATGGCGTCGTGACCGGAAGAGGCCACGAACAGCCCTTCCGGCTCGATCAACCGGGAGCCATCGCAAACCGGCCCGGTCACCAAGGTGTCCGGGCCCCCGTCGTGCAGCGATCCACCGACCACATTCGCGATCGTTCTCAAGGGCACTGGTAGCACGCGGAGAATGTAGACCCCGAACTGAACAGAAGCCACCGATTCGGCCAGGCCTGAGCTGGACGTATACACAATCGGGCGGCAAAGGGCGAGGTGCGGGGTCTATCGTTCGTATTAAATAGCAAATGTCATGCCTTGTGAGTAATCGCTGGGCTGAGCAGCGGCTGAGCGGCTAGCCAGCCGACATGGACGACGACATGGTCGCGGCCGTCCCCACGCACGATGATCGCCC